>JAAEQG010000124.1 GCA_024231775.1 bacterium | reverse complement strand
CTAGCAACACGTCGTACACCACCGGCACGCGGTCGGCGCAGCGAGCGCAACGGGCCGCCTCCTTGCCTCCTGCGTCCTGCATTCCTTCACAGGCCACGCCGATGACAAAGACCCGCTCCCGCTCGATTTGCTGTTCGGCCAGCAGCACGTTGACGGAGCGGCTGTCGCAGGGCTTGACCACGACGGCCATCTGGGGCGGCTCCACCCCCCGGCGGGGAGAATGCTTGTGGTCGTGGAGATAGGTGACCAGATTGTGGACACAGTCCGTGCTCCAGATCAGCCGGTCGGCCTCGGCGGGATCGCGGACAAAGGCCGGGCGAGCGCCGCCGCGCGGGGCGGCCTCGTAGCCGACGACGCAATCCACCCGCTCGCTTTCCAGGAGTTGGCGGGCCTGGTCCCTCAGAGCTATAGTCAGTGTTTCGTTGATCGGCATTTATACCTCCCGTGATGCGTGAAATGTGATGCGTGACGCAGTAGGCGCGATTTCCAATCGCGGAAGACGTTTTGCGCTAACTCCCAT
>JAAEQG010000123.1 GCA_024231775.1 bacterium | reverse complement strand
GTAGCAACCCGTGGGTAGCGAGTTGCTGTTGTAGAGCTGATCCATACACGACGCATTCCCGCCCGACTGATTGAGCTGGAATCCGTTCTGGATCACATCTCCCAACGCCCGACCCAAATTCTTGGGCTCAGTGTATCCGCCCGGATCCGTCTCGGTCCACTCGACCATCGATCCCTGCGAATCGAACTTCCAATCCAGCGAACGTGCCCGGTGATGCGTCACAGTAAGGTCTTTATCCAGCAGACTGTCGTCGCCGCTCGACGTAATGTACTGCCGGTCTTCGCTGACGAGTTGGTAAAGGGTGTCGTAACCCATCACCGCATCGGACGGAGACGCGCCCACCGGCCAAGCGCTGGCCGTACTCGCGCCGGCCACATCCCCCGCGTTCCACTGGGAATCCGGCGGCCCGGCCAGACTGCTGTCGAGCTCGGACGGAAACGCGGCCTGGTGCGCGCCGATCCGGTGCTGCGTGTACGCGGTGGGATGGTGCGCCTTCAGACCCAGCTCGGGCGAAGACCCTGCTCCCCTGCCCCGCCAGTCCGCGATACCGGTGAGCTTACCCACTTTGTCGTACTCGTACCCAAAAGCCATCAGGGTGACTTGCGTGTCCGTATCGTCGCCGAACCGGTCCTGCTGCTGCACCACCGTGGCCATGGCCTGATGGGTCACTGGATTGTAACCACTCCACGAGGTGGTCTCGGCATGATCCCCGTACCACACCTGCTCGGTCTGCCCCTGGAAGTTGGAGCGGGACTTGACCACGATCGGATTTGCGTTCCAGAAGCTGCTCTTGAACGTGCCGTCGGAATAATACGTGGCCGTGGACTGATTACCGTCCGGATCGGTCGCGGCGATCAGCTCGCCCGCGCCGTTGACCTCGGTCTGGAACTCGTAGAGCCGGTCGTCGGGATAGACCATCTTCCAAGTCGCCGACTTGGTGCCGAAGTTGGCCGCGGTCACGGCGATGCCGGATTTGTCGCGCACTGCCACGAGGCTGCCGAGAGAAGTTGCCCAGGACGGATAGCCCGTCCAGTCCGGGTGGGTGTCCAAGCCGAGATCGGACTCCACGGCAGAGTCGAACGTGTCGTAATGGTAGACAGCCTCGAGCTCGCCGCCGGCGTATTCCGAGGTGAGCCTTCCGGCCCGGTCGTAATAGAACTCGGACACATCGCCGGTGGGGCTCGTCGTGCGAATCAGCTCGCCGATGTCGTTGTACTCGTACTGCCACTCGCCGAAGTTCACGTCGAGATTGCGCCGCACTCGGCCGAGGGAGTCGTGCAGCACACGGCGGGACACGCGGATGCCGTCCTCTTCCTTGCTCGTCACCACGGACGAGTCGCCGAACTTCACGGTGTACTTGCGCTCGATGATCGTCTCCGGGTCCGGGCCCTCTTTGTGCCGCGTGATTGTCTCTACAGTGCGCCCCAGGCCGTCTACGCGCTGGGAGCTGTAGGTCAGATAATCTTTGGCCGTCGGGGTAAGATCCAATTCGTCCCAGGAGTTGCCCCGGTCGACAAAGTACTCGGCCATGGCCCGGACCTCGGAGCAGTTGCCGTCGGCGTCCAGGTGCGGGGCGTAACCGATCGTCGGCCGTCCGTACGCGTCGAACTCCTGGCGCGTGCAGTTGCCGCCGCAGGGATTCTCACTGATCAGAGCCGCATGGCTCGCATTCTGCACTGAGATCACCCCGGCGCCGTCCACGGGCGGATCCGAGATGGGCAGACCCTCGCAGGAGCTGACGGCAGCCCCCTTCACGTTCAGGTCGGCCATGCCGCTGACCAGCCACGGGTAGGCCGGTGTGTCGCCGTCTTCTGTGACGTGCGTGTCGCCGCGGGCGACCGATGCGTAACCCCGCCCCATGGCATCGAGCCAGGTGTACATGTACTCCCAGCG
>JAAEQG010000122.1 GCA_024231775.1 bacterium | reverse complement strand
CGGCTCGCCGGGGCCAGGATGGATCTTGCCGTAGACTTCCCGGAATTGGCCTGATGGTGTCATCAGTACCGACTCGTTGCGGAAACCGGCATCCGCGTCCAGCCCGTAGGTCCAGAATGCGTAGGTACCGGTCTCGGTGGTGAGGGCCTTGAATTCGTCCGTGTACTCTACCTGGGGGTCAATTGCCATCCCCAATTCGGGCGTAAAGAGCACGTCCGCGCCCTGCTGCGCTGCCTCGCGTCCTTGTTCGAGCAAGGTCTGGATCCGCAACTCCTGGGGCGTCTCGTGATCTACGTGCGCCGGTGCGGGAAAACCGGGCTGTAGCAGGCCAACGCGGACAGTGGGGGCGTCCTGGGGCGCTGCGCCGAGGATGATCAGGCTGAGACCGATCCAGGCGGCCAAGCCGATCCCAACTCCCACCAGCCAACGGCGGCTACGATGGGCATCCACTGCGACCGCGTCCTCTGGCAGCCACTTGCGGTCGAGGGCGACGAATAACGATTGTGCCAGGGCATAGTTCACCAGCATGATCAGCAAGCTCATACCATAGACGCCAAAGATAGAGACCGGCTGGATCAACCAGGGCTGACTGGCCTGGGTGTAGCCCACAAAACCCATTGTGCCCATCATTGGGATAAAGGTGCGGATCATCTCGAACCCGACCCAACCCACGATCCCGTGCAGGACGAACCAGCGGTGACCGGTGAGTTCGTGGAACTTGCGCTCGGTGTTCATGAACAGGCCGAGGACGGCGATGATCAACCCCAGGTGCACCAGGTACCAGGGACCGCCCGCAAAAATGCGCATCAGCATCGGCCACAACCAGACCGCGTCACGAATGGCAACCGCCAGGCTCGAGTAGCGCAGTGGCATCAGGCGATACTGGGCGTACAGGCAGGGAACCAGCGCCACCCACATCAACGGCCAGACGCCGTAAGGT
>JAAEQG010000121.1 GCA_024231775.1 bacterium | reverse complement strand
TCTACCGCAATGCCCAAGCCATCGTCGTCATGGTTTCCGCCTAGATAGGAGGACCAGACATGTTCGCCAGAAGAGGTCAGTTTCACGACGAAGCCATCACTGTCGTATCGGCACTCCCCTTCCCCGGGAAAACACGGCCCAACGCACCACTCACCCTCGCCTTCAGAGCAGTGAATCTCGCCTTCGCCTTCACCATAGTCGCCGTTGAACGTGGTGTCCCAGCCCCCGGAGATCCAGTGTGCAGACCCGGTCTGGCCGGTAACCAGGATGTTCCCGCTGGCATCGGTGGCGATTCCGGTGGCGGCGTCGAGGCCCATTCCTCCCAGGAAGGAGGACCAGACATGTCCGCCCGACGCCGCCAGTTTCACTACAAAGCCATCACGCCGGTTGCCACGTGTGGTGTCCCATCCACCGGAGACCCAGTGTGGAGACCCGGTCTCGCCTGTGACCAGGATATTGTCGGCACTGTCTGAGGTGATGGCATAGCCCTCATCAGGACCGCCGCCGCCCAAATAGGAGGACCAGACGTGGTCACCGGTGGACGTCAGTTTCACTACAAATCCGTCAGTAGACAGGCTCCCGTCGTGTTCGGTGTCCCAACCACCGGAAACCCAGTCCGAGGACACGGTCAAGCCGGTGACCAGCACATTCCCGCTCGAGTCAACCGCGACGCCATAACCGTGGTCCCCTATATTGCCTCCCAGGTAGGAAGACCAGACATGCCCACCCCAAGGCGCTAGTTTCACCACAAACCCATCACTACGGTTATTCCCGCCGTATATAGTGTCCCAGCCGCCGGAAACCCAGGCCGAGGACAAGGTGTAGCCGGCAACCAGGATGTTCCCCTCGCTGTCGACTGCAATGCCATAGCCATAGTCGCTTCCGTCACCTCCGAGGTAGGAAGACCAGGCGTGCACCCCCGAAGACGTCAGTTTTGCCACAAAGGCATCCCGCTGGCCATCGCGCGTGGCATCCCATCCCCCGGATACCCATCCCGCGGAGTAGGTGGTGCCCGTGACGAGGATGTTTCCGTCGCCGTCTACCGCGACGCTTTCGCAATGGTCTTGGTCACTGCCGCCTAGGTACGAGGACCAGGCGATACCAGGCTGGGCGGCGGCGTCGAAGCCACAGAGACAAATGACACAGAGGAGCCATGACGTTGAATATGCGGTGTAAGGACGCATGTTCCCTCTCCCTCTTGTGCCCGCGGACCCGCGCTGAGTTATGCCTATGCTACACAGAATAGCGCCGCAATACAAACGGGGCATAGCCCCAGAAACTCCGGATGCTCGGCAGGGTCACGCGCTCAACTTTCCCCACGTAGCGGGGAGCTGGCCAAAGGGGACTCCTTGCGGATCGATTTTGCGGTCGTCATCGTCGATATCAATGCCGGCAAGGTGGTGGCGTGCGGCTACTTCCCCCCACGCTCCAAACCGGCGAGGCCACAAACACCGAGATGAAGGGCACCCTCGAGGACAGCCTGGCCCGCGTCGAGCGCGAGATGCTCGTCGAGGCGCTCAAGAACGCCCGCGGCAACAAGGCCAAAGCCGCCCGCGAACTCGGCATCACCGAACGGCTCATGGGCCTGCGCGTCAAGAAACACGACATC
>JAAEQG010000120.1 GCA_024231775.1 bacterium | reverse complement strand
GTGGGATCTCGATCATGGGGTGGTGGCTACCAGTACAAGGGATGCATCTCATCATCATGCCGCCGCCCGGGCGATGGCTACACCGTACGGCCGCACGGGTATGCATGCCCTGTGCCAGAGGCGGTTCTCGAGCCCGGGCACCGGGCTGCCACCGGCGGCGATCGCCTTGTCGGGAGGCCCTCCCGACCTAACGGCACCTTACTTCCACAAGCGGACCGTGAACTGATCCTCTCCTTCAACCAGATCAGGCTCGGTGCCGTTGTGCTCGCGCATCCCCCGGATGATCTTGCGCGGTACTCCCAGCCCGGTCGCCTCGACGTAGCGATAGTCGCGGAGGACCTCCTTGATCAGCTCATTGCGGGCCGCGCGGTACCCTTGCATCATCTTCTCGACGGTCACGGTGTTGGGCAGGCGGCCGGGTGAGACGGCCTCGAGGCGGTCCGAGTAGAGGGAAAGCTCGATGTCGGTCACGGTGATGGAGTAGTCACGGTGGGCAATTGCGTTCACCAGCGTTTCACGCACCGCCTCGAGGGGGTAGTCCCTCTTTTCGTGTCGCTGGCCGCCGTCGTCGATCCACGCATCGACGGCGATATTGCGGCGAACGAAATCCATGGCTTGCTCGATGAGGCCGTTGTCAAGGATTTGGTCGTTCGCACCGAGCAACGGCGCGATCGGACCGCGCAGCATCGCCCGTTCGCGGGCCGCGTAGTCTTTTTCGGTTTCGGGATAGGCCGCGGCCGTGATACCGGCCTGAGGCAGAAAGTGGTTCGGCCTTTTGCCGAACAGCAAAACCGCAGCTGTCGTCGCGATGGCTTTACCGCGCTCGGCGAGCATCAAATCGGTGTTGATGAGAAGGCGGATCCAATCGTCTTCCTCCTCCGGGGCCGGACAGGACTGCTGCCGGATATCGCGAAAGTAGTTTTCGAGACGGCGAAGATCGAGCTCCTGAAGGCTGCTTCCGGGGGCCGCCTTGATGTCATAGCGCATCAAGCCGGACGATTGATAGAGTCTGGCTTCTTCCTCCCGCGAGGCGTGGCGCGAGGTGGTGCCGACGCGGATCATCGTCACCCAGGCATTTTTGCGCTTCTCTGTTTTTACCTTTGCCTTATAGGGCTTGTCGGGAGCGTCGGCGGGGAGGCTGATGATGCCGACGCGCTTCGTGCCCTCCGTGCCCTCCCAAGGCAGGGTTTCCCAGTAGGGAATCACCGGCGGCTGGATATGCTGGCGACCGATGTCCATGACCCATTCTTCGGCCTTCGCTGGTTCACGATTCAGACCGCTGACGGTTCCGTCTTTCTCGACGCCGAGAAGAATGTGTCCCCCTTCGAGATTGAGGAGCGCGGCGATTTCCTTGGCCAGATGTTCCGGACGGATGTCGTCGCGCTTGAACTCGAGACCGGAGCTCTCACCGTTGCGTACTAATTCCGCAAGCTCTGTCTTAAGCATCGAACCACCTCAGAAACCGTATTTCAACCTTCGGGTTTCGAACGCCGCTTTACCGCCCTCGAGCAGCTCTTCGACGAGGTCGCGGACCGCCGGTGAATCGAGCGAACCCATGTGCTCGGCAGGCAGCTCGGCGTTGCCCTCGGCCTCGCCGGCAGCGCGCAAACCGACAATTAACTCGGCATCGCCCAGCACCGGGATATTGGCATTGTGCGTAGTGAAGATGAACTGCCGCCGCTGCTTCTCATCGCGCATCTTCGGCACGATGCCTTCGGTGATGAAGCGGTTGTCGAGATCATCCTCCGGCTGATCGATGATCAGCGGAGCGTCGGATTGGAGCAGCAGCAGGAGGAGCACCGCCGTCGCCTTCTGTCCCTTGGAAAGCCGGTCCAGCTCCTGCCACGCCTCCGGTTGATCACCGCCTGCGAGATTGAGCTCAATCCTCGTAGTGGCCGCCAAGTCCAGCTCCTCGATTTGCATGATCACCCGAGCTTCAGCGGCTGCCAGCCGGGCGGCCTGTGCCGGCGTCAGCCCGAACTTTCGTTGCAGGACGTTCGCGCCTTCCCGCATCGCTTCCGCAAGATCCCTCACCGACAGATCCTGGCGTTCTCCCAGCACCTTGATGGCCTCGGAAAGGCGTCCGCCCACCTGATCCTGCAACAGCGCGAACAAGGGCTGGCGATTTCCGGCGAAGTTGATCCGCGCCCGCACCCGACCGGCGAGCTGGCGTCCGACCTTCTTGGCGGCGCGTTCGATCTCGCGGAATTCGGCGCCCTTGGCGTCTTCCCACTCGGCGAGGAGGTTGCGGCGGCGCTGTTCCAGCTCGGCCAGATCGCGGCCGAGAACCGTGCGGCGTTCCCTGAGCGGCCTGAGCTCCTCGATTTGACGGCGCAGGCGGATGAACTCTTCGCCATCGACGTTGGATTTCTGCAGTTCCCGGAGGATCTTCTCGTAGGTCGCCTCAACACTTCGCTTCCTGCCGTCCCACTGCCTGCCCACGTCCTCGACGTCTTGATCCGCCGCGGCGATCGCCGTCGCCATCCGGTCGGCCAGGGTCTGCATCTCCTGGCCAAGGCCTCCGAGGACCGCATTGGCTTGGGCGAGGATTCCGCCTCCGGGCAGCTCGGCGAGGGCTTCCGGGGAAAGGAATGTACAATCGATGGGTAGCTCGCTCCTGAGTTGATCCAGAAGCTCTCGGAAAGGAGCTATCCTTTCAGGGATGGTCTTGAGCACGCGTTCTTCGCGGATCAGCAGGCTTTTTTCCTTCAGTCGGTCCTCTAGTCCGGCCTCCTGAAAACGCCGGAGGGTCTCCTCGAGGTTGGGCAGCGCGTCCAGACGTTCGTCGATGTCGCGGATCTCGTCACCCAGCTGGAGCAGCCGAATCCGGGAACGCTTCAGTTCCGCCCGGAGCTCGCTCTTCCGGCGGTTCAGGGCCGGGTCGCGCTCGACGAATCGCCCGAGAAGCATCGTCAGCTTTTCCGGGCGCTGCGCCAGCTCGGAGATCTCGTGCTGCCCGAAGACCTCCGCGTTGGGGACGATGTCTTTGGGTGTCAGTTTGAGTACCTGCCCCTCCTGGTCGCGCACAACCGGGGGGTTGGGGACGGTGCGATCGATACGATAGTCCCGCTGCGCCGGCCGGAACGAACGTACCAGCACCGATATCTTGGTGCCGTTGCGCAGGACCTGCCGTACGATCCCCTGGTGGGCCTTGCGCGCCTCCTCGCCGAAGGGTTCGATGTCGAGCGCGTAGCGGAGGCTCTCCACGACCGTGGACTTGCCGGCGCCCCGCCCCCCGATCAGGACGTTCAGGTTCTTGTTGAAGTGAATCGCCTGCTCGTCGAGGAATCCGCTCTGCCAGCCGACCGCCACCAGCTCGACGTGCTCATGCGTCTCACCGCCGTCGAGCCGGATGCGGGACTCCGAATCCAGGAACGCCTGTCGCAGCCCCTCAACGGAAACCTCCGACATCTTGATCCAGCATGCTGCACCGGGACCGGCGAGATCATCCGGATCGCTGACGTCCTGAGCGTGGATGACCGCCACCCGGTGGTCGCGGCGATACTGCGCATTCTTGTTTTGCAGGATCGGCCGCAGATTCTCGGGAGCGTCGGCGATCGATCCCGGCAACGCGCAGGCGAGCAGATGGGGTGAGGTCCAGACGTTGATCCGCGATGTGCCCTTCAAGACCCGAAGCAATCCTCCGCCGTCGGCCGCGACGTGAGCGGCGACGCAGACCGCTTGCCAGCTCTCCCGCGACCGGGCCAGAAGTTCCAGGGCGTCATAGTCGCTGATCGGCGACTCGCTGCGGGTCTCGTGGATGCCACAGTCGCCGATGATCCGCTCCAGGGTTCCCGCTCCGCGGCCCGGATCGAACAGGCAGAGGAAGTGCACCCCTTCCTTGGTGACCGCTTCGAATCCGGGAAAGACCACGATGCCAGCTTGCTCAGCCATCTCCGCCAGACCGCTTGCCGTGGTCACCTGGAAGTGGTCGGTGATCGCGATTACCTCGATGCCGTTGGCGCGGAGCGCCGCGACCATGGCTTCATTGTAGGAGTGCTCGTCGGTGAAAGGGGTGGCTTTGTGATGTCGGATAAGGTAACCGAACGGATTGACCTGCAGCGCGCACTTGTAGAATCGCGCTCCTGCCGGCAGTTTGCGTGCCCGCTCAAGAGAGTCAACTTCTGCCATGGCAGTCCCCGTCGTGAGCCGGTCTTGATC
>JAAEQG010000119.1 GCA_024231775.1 bacterium | reverse complement strand
TACCCTAGCTCTTCCTCCGTTGCCCATCCCAACAGATAATTCACACTCGCAATATTGCACCACTGGCGGTTAAAGCCTCGTCTCGGCTTGAACAGTCCATCGGGGGCATTCCCGGACGTAGGACACGCATCTTCCGGGTCGCCATCAAAGTACATATTAGGCGTCAACTGGAAGGTGCCGCTGCCACCGTAGAGTACGTGTATCACGTCCGTGTCCTGCTGCCAGAACATGCGACCATACTGAAAACGCTCCTCGGCGATCCACGTCTCCTGCCGCAGACTGGAGGGGCAGCCCAGGGACAACAAAACGTCCGGGTAGACGCTGAATTTAAAAGAGAATTCGGGCGCAAAGGACAAGGGACAGGGCGTCGGCGTGAGCGTGGGGGCCGGGGCGGGGCGGGGAGTCTTGGCCGGAGGGAGGGTAGGTGTAGGTTCAGGGCGGGATACCTGGGCAGGCGGCGAAAAGCGCAGGATGAACAATCCCCCCTCACCGGCAACGTAGACGTACTCGCCCGCTACCGCCACGTCGTTGACCGCCCCCGGCGCTTTGTAAAAGCCAGCTTCGACCGGGGCGGCGGGGTCTGAAATGTCTACCACCCGCAAGCCATCGTAGGTGTCGGCGACGTAGGCATAGTTGCCCTGCACGGTCACGCTCCAGGCGTGTTGCGTGGCGTAGGAACCAGTCTCGACCGGGTCCGCAGGGTCCGAGACGTCCACCACGCGCAGGCCGCCAACCCAATCAGCGACGTAGGCATAGCCGTTCGCCAGCGCCACGCCATTGACCGCCCCCGGCGCGTCATAAGAGCCAAGCCCGACCGGGGCGCTGGGGTCCGAGACGTCCACTGCCAGCAAGCCGCCCGCTCTATCGGCAACGTAGGCATAGTCGCCTGCTGTCGCCACGTCCCACGCGTGCCCCGGCGTGTCGTAAGAAGCAAGTTCAAAGGGAGCGGCGGGGTTCGAGACGTCGATCACCCACAGGCCCGCGTCCCCGGCAGCGACGTAGGCATAGCGACCCGCCACCGCCACGTGAAAACCCGCGTCGGGCGCGCTGCAAAAACCGACCTCGACCGGGGCAGCGGGGGTCGAGACGTCCACGGCCCGCAGACCCCCTTCGGCGGCGCTCACGTAAGTGTACCCGTTGCTGGCGGCATAGACGTCCGCCACGTCCCCGCCCTGCGGCAGCGTCACAGTGCTTATCTGCCCCGGATGGGCCGGGTCAGAGACGTCCAGAACGGCGAGTTCCGGCCCAAAGCCAACGTAGGCATAGCCATCCCGTACAAATACGGATTGGGAACGTCTCTCGACGTAGCCCACCACCTCAACCTGAGCGCTCTGAGCGTCTGTGACGGACAGAGGCATTGACGGCAAGGTCGGGGTGATTGACAGAGCCGTCGGCGTAAGCGCCGGCAGCGGGGTAGAGGTTGGCGCAGGGAGCACAGTAGGTGTGCTCGTCTCCACCGGGACGACGCCCGTCGTACATGCCGCCAGTAATGAACACAAGAGTAACCCAAAAATGATTTGTCGTACCATGTCTTTCCTGCTATAGCGTTTATTTAACGTCATAGTAGCACCTCCAGGTTACGGCAAGTTCAC
>JAAEQG010000118.1 GCA_024231775.1 bacterium | reverse complement strand
GCGCGGGCCTGCATGACAAGGTACTGGTGCTGGGCTGGCAGAAGCAGAGCGACTCGGACATCACCTGGGCGCTCTCGCCTAACTTGCCTTTCAATCCGCCGCTCATGGCTGGAGCCGGCGGATTCTTTGCCCCTCACTTCAGGGAGTACATCCGTCGCTCGGGTGCGCCGGACCATATTGGCATCAAAGTGGTGGTGAAAGATCGCCGGCATGCCCTGAGGAATCCCTACGCTCATCTACATCAGGAAACGGTCTGTTTTGAAGAAATACGCGACACGCTGATGCTGTGGGACCCGCTTCGTTTCGGGGAGACCTGCCCATCGAGTGATGGGGCCTGTGCAATGGTGCTGACCAGCGAGAAGTTCGCGGATAACGGGAGTGCTCGGCCGGCGTGGGTCCACGCCACCGAGATGCGTTCCGAGCCCACATTCATGCCGGGGCGAGACGAGGTCGATCCGCGTGCGGGACGCGACTGCGCCGCCGCACTGTACAAGAAGGCTGGAATCACCAATCCGCGTAAGGATTTCGACTGCGCGGAGATTTACGTGGCCTTTTCGTAGTTTGAGCCTATGCTGGCTGAGACGCTCGGCTTCGC
>JAAEQG010000117.1 GCA_024231775.1 bacterium | reverse complement strand
TTCCCGCCGCCGCTTCGCCCCGGAAGGTGTAAAGCTGACCGGTGTATGGTTGGCGTTGCCTGTCATAGTAGGGCTTGCCGCTGTCGTGAGCGGCCCGGTCGTCGTGGAGGCGCAGCCCGATCAGAGCGGCGTCGTCCAACATCACGTCCAGATTGGCCGCCGCGGCGCTCTGTGTCGCCAACTGCACCCGCGTGCCGGTCGGCGATTGCAGCCACACCTCAAGGTCGTTGCGGAAGGCGTGCTCGACGTTCAAGCCCACGTCCAGGTCGGCCACCACAAAGTCGTCGTCGACCGTAATGGTGCGCAGCAACGGCGTGCCGCTGCACGCATAGTTCAACCCAAGCAGGATGGGCGCGGCGGGCAGGTCGTCGTAGACATAGTCGCTCTGCGCGGTGGTGCTGGGGTCAACCAACATCTGCGCCGGACGGCACGCGCCATTTTCACACACCTCTACCCGGTCCACCAGGCGATTGTCGAACAGCATTCCCGCCAACAGGGTATTGTTCGGTCCCACCAGCCCACCGTCAAAGGTGGCGGTGGTGATGTTGGTGTTGCTGATGACGGGCGCTGTCGTATCGACCGTGAGCGTTGGCCCATCGAACCACCCGCTCTCCTGGCCGTGCACATCAACCGCCTTGACCCGCAAGCCAAGTGTCTCGCCGTCGCTGCGCGCGCCCAGGTCAACGTCACACGACCACTGCGCCGTGCTGCTGCCGGTCTGGCAGCTTTGTTCGCTGCCGTCGATCTCTAGGATGATGGTCGGCACGGCGGAT
>JAAEQG010000116.1 GCA_024231775.1 bacterium | reverse complement strand
CAGCGACGTGGATCTTTACGACTACTGGTGGTTCCAGCAGTGTCGCGGTGCGCTGGCTTGTGCAACGTGTCCGGCGGACGCCACGGTCATCGAGGATGAAGCGGACTGCGGTCTGCCCACGGATACGACCAACGGTGGCTGTAACACCGGCGGCGCGGACTTCGTCGATCTGGTCACCCTGGACAAGTTCTGCGGAACGTTCGCGTCCAGCAACGGGACCAGCAATGGTGAGCCGAACAGCATCCGGGACACCGATTGGTATCGGATCACGCTGGCGACGGACAGTCGACTGAAGTGGTCGGTGATTGCTGAAGCTTCCGCGGAGATGTGGTTGTACAACGGCGACTGCGACGACCTGATCGGCGTCGAAGCCGGTCCGGCGGAGGCTTGCGAGACGGTGGACTTCAGGTACGTGCTTCCCGCGGGGACCTACTATCTGATGATTGCCCCGCAGTTCGACCTGGAAGAGGAAGTGCCTTGTCCGACGCGTTATCACGGTGATGTTGAGTGGACCACCACGAGCGGTATTCCGACCGGCGCGTGCTGCCCACCCGACGAGATCTGCCAGATCGTGACCGAGTACGAGTGCTTGGTGTTGCGTGGTGATTATCATGGTGATGGCTCCTCCTGTACGCCGGATCCGTGCGAAGAGCTGCCGCCCATTGGCCCGCTTTGCCCGGCGAACTCCATCTTCGGTCCGGGGCACAGCACGAACCACGGTACGGCGGCTACGTCCGACCAGTCGCCT
>JAAEQG010000115.1 GCA_024231775.1 bacterium | reverse complement strand
CAGCGACGTGGATCTTTACGACTACTGGTGGTTCCAGCAGTGTCGCGGTGCGCTGGCTTGTGCAACGTGTCCGGCGGACGCCACGGTCATCGAGGATGAAGCGGACTGCGGTCTGCCCACGGATACGACCAACGGTGGCTGCAACACGGGTGGCACGGACTTTGAGGCACTCGTCAACGGGAGCAAGTTCTGCGGAACGTTTGCGTCCAGCAACGGGACCAGTAACGGTGAGCCGAACAGCATCCGGGACACGGACTGGTATGAGTTCACCCTGCTCTCGGACAGCACGGTTACGCTGAACTTCGTCGGCGAGGCGCCAGCCGATGTGTCGTTGGTCAATGGTGACTGCGACGAGCTGTATGGCGTATCCGCCGGAACGCCCGCAGCCTGCGAGCCGATCGACGGCTTCAGCACCGATCTGCCCGCTGGGACGTACTACCTGGTCATCGCCCCGCAGTTCGATGACGATCTGGAGGTGCCCTGTCCGACTCGGTACAACGGTGGATTGTCGTGGACTGCAACCACACTTCCCACGGGAGCCTGCTGCCCGCCGGACGAGTTCTGTGTCCAGCGCAAGGAGTTCACCTGCTCGGTCGAGCGCGGTGAATATCATGGTGATGGCTCCTCCTGTACGCCGGATCCGTGCGAAGAGCTGCCGCCCATTGGCCCGCTTTGCCCGGCGAACTCCATCTTCGGTCCGGGGCACAGCACGAACCACGGTACGGCGGCTACGTCCGACCAGTCGCCT
>JAAEQG010000114.1 GCA_024231775.1 bacterium | reverse complement strand
GGGACGCACCCATGGGGTCGCATCGGCGTGGGTTACAGCGAGTATTTTGGGGACGACGCAAACATCCACGGAGCGCGGGTGGACCGATTCTCGGCGACGAGTGATTTTCCGGGGGACGCGGATGGCGACGGGGACGTGGACATCGACGATTTCTGGTGGTTCCGCCAGTGCATCCGTGGTCCGGATTCTCCGGCGGGCGGCACACCGTTCTTCCCGCGGTCGCGTTGCCTGGAGGCCTACGACTTCAACTATGACGAGGACGTAGATCTGGAGGACTACATGGGATTCCAGCTCGCTTTCACCGGACCATCATAGCTGGCTCCGGTGGAGTGCCGGTACCGCGCTGCATCGCCCGGAGTCCGCCCCTCCCGGCCGGGCTGCTCAGTGCAGGACGGAATCCGATGCCGTGCGGGAAGCTACCAGGAACGGGAATAAAAGGACGACACGGGCGAATACCACGTCGAGTTCATTACGCATGTATAAGGAGAATGTTATGGATGCGATGTGGAACTTCTTCGCGGGTATCCCCTGGTACGCATGGGTGGTAATCGTCGTGATGGTCTGCGGCGTCATCGTTACCGCAGTGAAGGGAAAATCTGGAAGCGCGTCCGGATGACCGCCTCGGCGCAGGGCAACCCCTAGTTGGAATAGCGAACGGGCGCCTGAATCCTACCACCCGTTCTTCCGCCAAAACCCAGGCATGATCGGAAAGACCGCGCTCCCGAATGGGCGCGGCGCGATTCGGACCCGCGCAAGGAATCCCTTCCGGGGGGGCTACACGTCCTCATCCTGCTGCGCCCGCGCCTCGCGCAACGTTGCCTCGGCGTCGAAGAGGAGATACTTCTGCCGCAACCGCCAATCGTCCAGCGCCAACCGAGCGCGTGACGTGCTCTCCCGAATCTCCTTGTCCCGCGCTCGCGTCGCGTCTGCCGTCTCGATGATCTTCGCGCGCTCCGCCGCGGGAAGATCCGCGGTCTTAGCCAGTATGCTCTCGAGCTGTTCGTTGAACTCCTGCTGCGTCATCTCTCTCCCTCCTCTTGCGGGCCTCTACAGGCCGATGTGGGTTGGCTTCTTGCTCAACTATAGACTGCCCGGAACCCGGAGGCTAACGCTACTTGGCGTCAATCCGCAAGATCCGCACCACGCCACAGTGGGGACGCCCTTTCTCGGAACATCGAATCCCACATCCCCGCTGACGCTGACACCCTTATCGGCCCACGCTTCCTACGCGATGCCAG
>JAAEQG010000113.1 GCA_024231775.1 bacterium | reverse complement strand
TGGACGCAGGTAGCAGTGGGGCGTTCTTATGAGAGAGCCGTAGTGGTTCTTGGCGCACAATGTCACGCCGGAGGAATGACCCTTCAGGATCGCGAAGTTGATGATGTAATCCGCCTGGGCAAAAGAGACGGGGATGTAGTCCTGGACCTTGCGGTCGGCCTCGCGGGTGCTCCAGTAGAGCGGGACATCGGAGAACTCCGCTCGAGCCCTGCCGGAGCCACCGTAGTTGTCCAGATAGTGGACGTTGGGGAATTCGGGGTAGAGCATGTCCCAGCAGTAGTTGGGCACCATGCAGGTTGGATCGCCGATTGTGATACCGTTCTGATCCACTCCCGCTGTGTCCACCAACTGACGCAACAGCGCGAGAACCATCTGGGGCGAGTTGTCGATGGTATTCTGGACGCCGGACTTCTTGTCGTACGTCAGCGCGTTAACGTTGGCCCACTTGGCGGCGCACGTTGTCAGGTTGATCTTGATGGTGATCTTCTCTCCCGGCTGGTAGCCTGCGTCGCCCCGACCCTGCTCGGCGTTGAAGTGCGTGAAGATCGCGTCCCAGGCGCCCTCGTCACTGTTGCAGCCGGCCACACCGCGGATGGCCTGCGAGACCATCTTCTCCACGACCGTCAGGTTCGTACACTCATCCTCCCACCAATGCGTCCAAGAGTTGTACCCCTCCCAATCGGTGGCGTTGGGATCGTGGACCCAGACGACGCGGCCCGGGTGGAT
>JAAEQG010000112.1 GCA_024231775.1 bacterium | reverse complement strand
CACCTCCGGCACCGCCCACTCCCCGTCGGGCGTGTTCATCATCGAGCGTTGCAGGTGAAATTTCTCCAGCGCTATGGCCCAGTGGTCGATCCCGACTTCCAGCCCGCTCCAGCGCGTGACCAGGGCCGGCAGCCCCATCATGGCCGCTTCGCGCGGCGGCATCCCCCAGCCGTCGCCGTAGGCCGGATAGACGAAACAGTCGGCCTGAGCGTACACGTCAGCCATACTATCCACATCTTCGCGCCAGAAAGAAATCCGCCGGTCCGGGAAGTTCAACGGTCCGAACCCTTGCAAACCATTGGCACGCGTTTTGACTATCAAGCGCACGCCCGCCTCATCCGCGAAGGCCGTGAAAAAGGCGCTCCAGGCCGTTTCGACCCCCTTGCGCGGTCCGCGATCCGCAAGCGCCAGAAAGGTGTAGGGCCGCTCACGTTTGATTGGCGGCAATAACGGAAACTCCTCCGCCGACGTCCCACCGTGTACTACGTGGATTGGCACTCGCACACCCCTGCTCTCGAAGACTTCGGCATTCTGTTGGCACGGCACAAGTAACCGCTCGCAGCTGGCATTGACCGTCTCGGCCCAGCCTTCAGGGATGCTGCTGTCCTCGTACATCGAATAGCCCCAGACCCGGCCCGCTACGGCTTTCATTTCCGAAACCGACATCAACAAAATCGTCAAACGGCTGAAGTCCAGCCCCGCCGTCCTCTGCATCCAGCCCGGCCAGGAAAGCTTTTCGGTCGTCAGCGGCGTCACTTCCACGCCCAGCTTCAGCAGCGCCCGGATCATGTGCAAACCGTAACGCCCGTAGCCTTCTTCCGGCATGAAGTCTTTGTTCATCCAGTTGATGCTCTGGCTTTTCATCCGACTTCCCCCGCGCTTCAGTCTGGCTCGAGGCGTCTCGACGCACCTCGACGCTAGGTGACGGTCGGGCTTTCGTAGTCCGCCCCACCGCTCGCGATCTGGGCCGCCACCCCGTTGGTGCGGTCGTTCACGCCCACTCCGTGCGTGGCCGGGAACAACACGAATTCCAGCGCCGGCACTATGCTGCGGCTGATCTGCGGATCGACTTTCATCCCGAAGCCCACTCCCGGCTCAGTCCGGATCGCCAGCCCGTTCTGGCGGTGGTTCACGCCGTAGGATTTCGTCATCCAGAAGTAGTTGGCCGGGATGCGCTCGTGGTAGCGCAGTTCCACCACCCCGTAGCTGCTCAGATACAGCCCGAACAACTCTCCCGGCACCCCTTCCAGCGTGCCCTCGCTCACCAGCAGCACGTCGCTTCCGCCCTGCACCAGTTTCACGTCTCCCGGGATGACGCGCACGAACTTTTTGGCGTTCATGCCCTCGTACACCGCCAGGTTGCTTTCGCTCACCAGCGCCAGTTTACGCCCTGTGTGTCCCTGCCAGGCCAGCTTTTTGGCCGCCGTCTCCAGCGCTGTGGCCGCGTTGCTGGCACTGATGGCGGCGTTGGTGCGTAAAAAATGCGTGACCGTCTCGTCAAAGACGTGCAATCCGCGCTGCGGCGGGATGTAGGGCACGTTTTGACCGCTGTCCCCTATCACCCACGGCACGTCGTATCCGGCCTGCCCGATCCGCTTTTCGGCGTCGCTCAGCGCCCGCGTCAAGAGGTCGATGATGCAGCGGTTGGTCCAGCCCTCTTTGATCTCCAACAGGTCGTCGACCACGTCTTCGCGCGGCGCACGGCGCAGGTACTTGTTCGACCAGGCCGTGGCGTCCTTGTAGTCCAGGCGCGGCAGCATGTGCCCGATCTGGTCCGCTCGCACGCCGTCCGGTTCGGCGAATTCCGACGAGACCGGCGTCACGTGCGCACTTCCCACTCCCTGCCGGTAGCGAGCGTGGCCCCGTTCGGTCAGCGTCAGCAAACCCCCCATGCGCTCCATGATGTACTGGTTGGCTTCTCCGATCACGGTCGCCGCCAGCGCGATCACTTCCGGCCCGCTCAGGCCCGATTCCATCTCGATCCGCAGCACCTCGCCCGCGTCCACGCCGGTTGGCACCGCGATGTCCATCAATGCTTTTGGTCCTAAGATTGGCATTGTTTTTTCTCCTCTATTTTATTCTGGTTGCCTATAGACGCACTTACGACGTAGGCGCCACGGTATTCGGATTGAAGAAGAATATCTCCGCCGCCTCCGGCGCTCCAATGCGCCGCGTCACCGTCCCGGCGGCGTCTCCTATCAGGCCGCTCTCCCCGCCGGTCTCGTCGGCCAGGTAATACTGCGCCGTCTCGTCCAGGCTCGCTCCGGCCAGCGCCACGCGCCCGAACCACAGCGCCGTCACCCGCTCTCCGGCTATCAGCGCTCCGTCGCTCACGGCGCGACTTCCGGCCACGATCAGGCCCACCTGCCCGCTGACCTTGTCGGCGTCCGCGCCGTCGGTCTCGTACGCTTTGCCGTCCGCCGCCACGTACACCGTCCGTCCGACCTGTGAGGCTTCTCCCAGCTCGATCATGCTCGTGATGCTGCCCAGCAGCGGGCGCACTCGTTTTGGATTGATTGTTAATATCGCCATTTTTTCGTTCCCTTTCGTCTGGTTGAACGTTTTTTG
>JAAEQG010000111.1 GCA_024231775.1 bacterium | reverse complement strand
GATCGAACAAAATGGCGAGTTTCAGGAACACACCGGTTTTGAGAGGGCTCCTCCTGATGCTGTTTTTCATCTGCCTGGCGCCGTTGACCGCGCTGGCCCAGGACCAGGTCGAGGTCAGGGGCGACGGGCTGCTCGTTCAGTCCCAGATCAACTTTTGTGAAACCAAGACCTACAACATCCGCTTCTTGAACAACCTGGGCTCCACCACATCGGGGTTCACCATCACCGCGAAGCTTGCCGCCCTGACCAATTTCTCCTATGAGACGGGAACCGCCCACATCCTGGTGAACGACGTGGAGATCTGCACGGTGGATCCCACCCCATCCGGGAGTGACCTGGCCTGGGACATCGACGCGGCGTGCCCGGGCGCGACCACCCTCGATGACGGCGACCACCTGGATGTCAGTTTCGATCTCACGGCCGGCTGCGGCGCCGAATCCGGCACCTTGAACACCCAGGTGGACTACATCTTGAACAGCGCGCCCGTGTCCGACCCCACCGGGGTCCACAGCATCGAGGTGACGCCCGGCGCGGTCACCATCACCAAGACGCCCAGCGTCATTCCCAAATATTTCGGGGAGGCGGTCATGTGGACCATCACCGTGAAAAACACGGGACTCGGGACCATTCAAAACGTGGAGGTCACCGACACCCTGGGCGACGGCTTGCTATTTGACAACGCCAGCCAGAGCGGCTCTAACGCCGGTCAGGTCACCACCTGGACCAGCAATGAATATGCAGCGCTGGCCTCCATGAACCCCAATGATGTATTGACCATGACTATTACCGCCTTCGTGAACGGATGCACCGACCTGGAGAATGTGGCGGAGGTCCGTTTCGGCTGCAACCCGTCGCCCGCCGACACCTGTTTCGACACCGCGTCGGACGGCGGAACGGCCACCGCGGCGGTGCAGTTTCTCCCCCGGTCTCCCAAGCTGGTGCTGACCCCCGAGGACATCACCATCGGTTTTTGCGAGTCGGGATCCACCGTCACCCTGAAT
>JAAEQG010000110.1 GCA_024231775.1 bacterium | reverse complement strand
ATACCTCCTGGACAAATGCGGGCTTGATAATCGTGCCACGAGATTATCCGGTGCGAGGCAGCAAAAGAACCTCTACTTCCGCCCCCACAGGCAGATAGTCGGCTTCCCCTGGGATGACGGCCAACCCATCCGCCTCCACCAACGAGTTGAGGATGCCAGAACCCTGGTCGCCGGTCAATGCCGCCTCGTAACCCGCCTCGGTCTGGTACACCCGCACACGCAGGTAATGGCGGCGTCCGTCCTTGCGTTCGATGGATTGTCGCAGGCGCGCTCGCACCGTCGGGTGCGGCCAATCCGTCAAGCCCCGCATCTTGAAAATCGCCGGGCGGCCAAAGAGTTCAGTGCTGAGCATCGCCGCCACCGGGTTGCCGGGCAGACCCAGCAGAGGAATACCATCCACCGCCCCAAAGGCCAGCGGGCGGCCTGGCTTCATATTGAGCGACCAGAAATGCATCTCCCCCTCAGACGCCAACACCTGCTTGACCAGATCGAAATCGCCCACAGAGACGCCGCCAGAAGTGATGATAAGGTCCGCTCCCCGATCCAGCGCATCCCGCATCCCCTGGCGAACCAGGGCCTCTTGATCGCGGGCCACGCCCAGGAGGATTGGAGTCCCACCAAACGTCTGCACCTGCGCGGCGACGGTGTACGAGTTGGCGTCGCGGATCTGGCCGGGGCCGAGGGGCTGGCCGGGCGGCACGACCTCGTCGCCGGTCGCCAGGATGGCTACGCGGGGTCGCCGGATCACCATCGCCTCCACCCGCCCGACTGCCGCCAACATGCCGATCTCTTGCGGGCGCAGCACGCATCCCGGCTTTAGCACGATCTGGCCCGCGCGCACGTCCTCGCCCGCGGATCGCACGTTCCTGCCGCTGGCGTACGGAACCAACACCTCCACCCAATCGCCGTCCTGGCGGGTATCCTCAAAGCGCACGACGGTATCAGCCCCATCCGGGACCGGTGCGCCGGTCATGATGCGTATCGCCGTGCCGGGCGTCACCTGCACCGCGCTCACATATCCCGCCGCTACCTCTCCCACCACCCGCAGCCGAATCGGGCAATCCGCCTGTTCCACATCCGCCCCACGCACGGCGTAACCGTCCATCGCGGAATTGTCCAGCGGGGGTATGTCACGGTCGGCGGCGACTGTCTCGGCCAGCACGCGGCCTGTCGCCGCCAGCAAGGGTACGCGCTCTGGCTTCAGAACGCGTACCGTCTCCAGAATGCGTTCCAACGCTTGCTCGACACTCAACACGGGGCGGCGCGCTTCAGGCATGGTGGGCTTCCTTGGCGTGCCGGTGCTCGGTGTCCACGCCCCGCAGCATTCTGATCGCGTGGGGCAGGATCGGGGCCAGCGTCTCCATCCCCTCGCGCACCGCCTTGGGGCTGCCGGGCAGGTTGACGATCAACGTCCGCCCCCGGATGCCCGCCACGCCCCGCGAGAGCACGGCCAACGGGGTCTTGCGGTATCCCTCAAAGCGCAGCACCTCGGCCAAGCCCGGCATCTCCCGCTCGATGACGGCCCCCGTCGCCTCTGGCGTGACGTCCCGTGGCGTCGCCCCGGTGCCGCCGGTCGTCACGACCAGGTCCACCTGCGTCTCGTCGGCCAGGGTTGTCAGTACGCGCTCAATGTCGGCCCCCTCGTCGGGCACGATGGTCTGGCTCACGACCTCGGCGCCCACGTTGCGCAGCAGGTT
>JAAEQG010000109.1 GCA_024231775.1 bacterium | reverse complement strand
GTGACGATCAACCCGCCCGCGCCGTGGGCTTCCAGTTGCGCCGCATAGTTGGCGTCACCGCGCACGTTCCGTTGCAGGATGATGGCCCCGCCAAAGTTCAGGCCCGCCGGGATGCCCGTGCGCATCCACACCAGTTCGTTCTCGACGACGCCCTGTCCCACGCTTTCTACAAAGTCATCGTGGTAGACGAACTCGATCAGCACCTCGCCTTCGCTGTCCAGCAGTACCAGGGTGGGGACGCTGATGAGGTGGGTGTGGGAGACGGGGAACTGTTGCAGATAGCTTCGCTCCAGATAATCCGGTGTGCCGGTCAGCGCGGTGGTCCCTGTGAGCGCCAGCGTTGGTGTCAGTTCGATGGATGTCTCCGCAAGCGGAGGTATCTCGGCAGGTGAAGGTGTCTCCGCAAGCGGAGATGTCTCTACAGGTGAAGGTGTCTCCGCAAGCGTTCCAGTTGGCGTGAGTGTAAATGTCTCTGTAACTGTCGTAGCTGTTGCTACTGTCCCGGTCATTGTCTCTGTGGCGACCGTCGTTATTGTCGTTGCCAGGTCGCCCAGGGGTATCAGGCCCAGGGCGGCGAATTGTTCGGCGATGTAGGCGGCGGCGTCGTCGGCCCCGGGAGCGCCAGCCTCTCGCCCGCCGTATTCGGGGCTGGC
>JAAEQG010000108.1 GCA_024231775.1 bacterium | reverse complement strand
TGGCAGCGCTCGATGAAACTAACGACCTTCATCTGGCCACCGCAGTGGGGGCACTCGAGCGGGTCGACTTCGTAGACGCGCTTGATCAACCTGGCCCACGTGGAGACGGAGCCGGGACGCGGGCCACCGGCGGCGGACTTCTGGGCATCGAGCGCCGAGCGGTCGATGGAGATCCTTTCCGATTCGAGCCGGTCGGCTTTCTGTAGCTTCGCGCGGATGCCGCGTTGCCGGTGCGAGTACCGGCCATAGTAGCGGACCAGGTGCTCACCCTTCTCGGGAATGTGTTGGGTGACTTCGGCCAGGAAGTCGAGCGCGCTGAAGACCTGGAAGTTGCGCTTCGGGCCGCTGCGCAGGTCGGCACTGGCCGCGCCGGGGAAACGGCAGCAGTGATCCCCCTCGGCCCGATAGACGACCGAGCCGTTGTCGGTCAGACGGACAACGCGGGCGAGGCTGAAGGGGCAGCGCAGCATGTACTGGGCCAGCCGATCGAGACCGGCCGTGTCGCCGGGTGGGAGGTAGACGCTGTTGTCGACACTGAAACCGGAGTGGGGCCAGGATCGCATCTGGTTGACCGTGTCCCGGTCGATCTTGCCCGCGGCCAGGAATAGCTCGAAGACCTTGGCCTGCCAGGCGGTGAGTAGCCGTTTCTTGTCGATGTTCGGGAGGCAGAGGAAAGTGCCGTCGGGGGCGAACGCGCCGTCGGTGGCGATGGCGTGAATGTGCGGGTGGAAGTGGATCAGTTGGCCGAAGGTCTGGATGCCGACGATCATGCCGGGTTTCACATCGCGACGGCCGAGCACCTGTTGGTACACCTCGACGGTGGCCAGCCAGGCGGCGCGGGCCAGTTGCCCGAGGAGCGAGCGGTCGTAGCGGCAATAGATCCGCAGGCGCTTGGGGATGGTGAAGACGAGCTGCCGGTGGGGGACGGGCTCGCAGATGGTCTGCGCGATGGTCTCGGCGGCCAGCAAGGTTCGCTTCTGGTGGCAGCTTGGGCATAGACAACGCTGTTGGCAGGAGAAGGCGACGAACATCTCGTGCCGGCAGTCGGGGCACCGGACTCGTGCGAAGCCGAAGTGGAGGTCGCCGCAGCGGAGCAGCCGGCGGGCCACGTCGCCGATGACCGGTCGCCACGGACCGTAACGCCTGGCGTAACGCTGGGCGTAGGTGCGCTCGAACTCGGGCAGATAGCGCTCGATGGTCCGGTAGAGGGGCGACTGCCTGGGCCGGCGCGGGCGGTAGACGGGTGCGGGCTTTGTCGAAAGGCAAACCACAGGGCCACCGATTCTCGGTTGGGGGTGGAAAGCAGGTCGAGGCAAAGCATGGATTGTAGTAGAGGTGGATACATGTGTACACTAGGCCATCGGACGGATTTCGCCCGGGTTTCACAGCCATGTTGAGCCCGCGGTGTTGACCACCACCGGCGATAGTGACCACTCTGTTGACCGACTATCGCCATCGCTTTGCACCTCAGACGTAGACATTGCATCGAAAACCATGCCTTCGAGCGGGTCATTAGAAACGTCGTAAGTATTGGGCGGCTTTGGGCTTATGGCGGCAAGTCGCGGCACGGCAAGAGGTTGCGTCGACGATTTCTTCATCAAATTGCCATGTCGGGCCGTTCGCGCGCGAGGTTTATGATACCGCGCGCTCGTAGAGGGGGTCTGAGGAAGGGGGAAGGCGGAAGGACGAAGGGGGAGGAAATGATTGACGAATGTCGAACAAGGAATGTCGAAGTACGAAGGGACCCAGTGATCAGTTGTCAGTGAATGGGAAGGAATGTGTTGGGGATTTGGGATTTGGGTGTCGCGGCAAGGAGGACGGTCGGTGTGCCCGAGAAGGCGTTTATCGCAGCTCCGAAACAGGGGGCTTGTGGATACCGCAGTCCGGAAGCTGGGGGTTGGCACTGTCAGATTCCAGAAAGCGGAACAAGTTCCGCTCTACGACAGACGAGGTTCTAACCGCTAATCGACGCTGATGCACGCTAATCCGGAGATGATTCGTAGCCCGCCAAAAGCGGGCACACGGAGTAGATTCGTGGGCTTCTGCTCGGGGTGGGCGCTGCGGTGGTAGGCTGAAGGTAGATCTCCCGCCGGAGTAAATCCGGGGGCTTCTGCGCGATGGGTGGCGCGCCGTCGTACTTCGACATTCCTTGTTCGAGATTCGTCATTACCACTGATCATTCCTTCCCCTCTTCCCCCCTTTCCCTTCTTCCCCCAATCTGGAAGAGGTGATATGGAAGAGGTCAGGCTGGAAAGCCTGACGTACGGCACCCACCCTACGCTCAGCGAATCTCCCCCGGCCCT
>JAAEQG010000107.1 GCA_024231775.1 bacterium | reverse complement strand
CGGACGCCCGGATCAGCATTGACGCGGGCTCCGGTTCTGTTGAACTGAAGGGCAACAGCGCGTTGCGCAACGCGGTGTAGTCGGCGTAGCGCCCGTCCGGTTCCTTGGCGAGACAGCGGGCCACCACCCGTGCGAGGCCTGGCGGAACCTCTTCTCGCAACTCGGTCAGTGGCGTCGGTTCCTGGTTGACTGCGTTGGCGACGACCTGAACCGCATTGTCACCTTCGAAGGGTGCCCGGTCGGTCAGCAGGGTGAAGAGCGTTGCTCCAACCGAGTAGATGTCGGCGCGCACATCCAGCTCATCGCCGCGAAGCTGCTCCGGCGATGCGTAGGCTGGCGTGCCCATAATCTTCCCGTGGGCCGTGACGAAGGTATCGGTCTTGGCCAGGGTAGAGACCGAAAGGCCGAAGTCGCCGACCTTCACCGAACCGTCCGGGGAGACGAAGCAGTTGGAGGGCTTGATGTCCCGGTGCAGCACTCCGCCCGCAAGAGCGGATTCGAGGCCGGAAATGACGTCGAGGATTGCATCGACCGCCTCCGCCACCGGGAGCGGACCGCGTTTCTTGAGTGTGTCCTTGAGCGTGCCGCTACCGGCGATCTCCATAGTGATCACGGGGAGGCCTTCGACTTCCTCGCTGCCGAAAATGAAGAGGCTGTTCGGGTGGTTGACGCGAGCGGCGAGACGTCCCTCCCGGAGAAACCGCTGCCGCATCTCCGGCGAATCGAGTTGCTGTCCGAGCATCTTCAGGGCGAGGCGGCGACTGGTGGAGACTTGTTCGGCTTCGTAAACCGTGCCCATGCCGCCGCGCCCGAGCAATCCAAGCAGCCGGTAGTCGCCGAACGCGCAGGGGAATTCCGAAGGCCCATGAAGCGACAATGGCCCGCCCGGCGCCGTCGTGATGGTCTCGGTCTGGCCACTAGGCAGCCCCATGGCGCCAGACAGCAGACAGGCAGGGCAGAGCTTCTCGGTTGATTTCGTG
>JAAEQG010000106.1 GCA_024231775.1 bacterium | reverse complement strand
TGGACGCCCTCTTTCCTCGAAATTCGACTCTCTCCCTACAAGAGCCTCAGCTACGCCCTGCTCTATCCCGACGCGGAATTGACATTTCGGCGCTGGAATGGTTTCTCGCGGGTGGACGTCGTCGAGTCCGCCAGCATCCGCAGTCTGCCTGGGCGTGGGTTCACCTGCCCCGGACAGCCGCCGCCCCAACTGGCCCTCACAGTAGACGGCGACGGCTCGAACCCCATCAGCCACGTCTCGCCCGGTTTCACCGCACTGGCGGGGCCAGACAACCCCGCCCTCACCGATTGCCTGCTGACGGCGCTTCCGTACCAATTGCGGCCCGACGCTCGCGTGCTGGTGTTGGAGCCTCGCGGCGGTTTCGACGTGCTGGTCGCGTTGGCGGAGGGTGCGCGGGCGGTGACGGCGGTGGAGGCAAACCCCCTCATCGTCGAGGCGGTGCGGACGCAGGGAGAGTGGGCGGGCAATCTGTACGACGATCCTCGTGTGACCGTCGTCGTGGAGGCGGGACGGGCCTATGCGCGGCGGGCGCGTGAGCGGTACGATGTGCTAACGCTCTCGCTGACCGCCCCACAGCGCCAGGTCACGTCTGGCGCGTACAGCCTGGCCGAGGATTATCGCTACACCGTGCAGGCTTTTTCTGATTACGTGGCCCGGCTGGACGAGGGTGGCTTGCTGGTGGTGACGCGCTGGCTGCAAGTGCCGCCTTCGGAGGCAATTCGAGCCTTTGCCCTGGCGGTCGAGGCGGTCGAGCGGGCCGGAGGCGATCCCAAGGCGAACATTGTCGCGTTGCGCAGCTACCAGCAAATGCTCATCCTGGTCCGGCGGGGCGCGTTCGCGGAAAAAGAACTGGAGGCTGTCCGCGCCTTTGCCGCATCGCGCGCTTTCGACCTCGTCTACCTTCCTGGAATCCGCCCCGAAGAACTCAACCGCTACAACGTGCTGCCAGAAGGACCGGACTATTATCACGCTTGTGTTGGACTGCTGGAAGCGGAAAGTAGAACCGCCTGGTACCAATCCTATTCTTTCGACGTCGAGCCGCCCGACGACGGACACCCTTTCTTTGGCCACTTTTTCAGATGGCGACAGGCCCCGCAAGTGTTGGCGATGGCCGGCCATACCTGGCAACCTTTTGGCGGCGCGGGTTACTTTGTGATGCTGGCATT
>JAAEQG010000105.1 GCA_024231775.1 bacterium | reverse complement strand
TGCCCCCCGTCGCCCGTAGATCAGCGGGACCATGACGTTGTCCAGCGAGGTGGTCCGGTTAATCAGGTTGAACGTCTGAAAGACAAAGCCAATAGACTCGTTGCGGGTGCGGGCGAGCTGCCGGTCGGTGAACTCGTGTACCGGGGCGCCGCCAAACTCGTAGGTTCCCGAAGTCGGCCGATCGAGGCAGCCCAGCAGGTGCATGAGCGTGCTCTTGCCGCTTCCGGAGGCACCGGCGATGCTCACGAACGCACCCTCCTCGATGGTCAGATCAACGCCATCCAGGGCGCGCACCTCGGCGCTGCCCATCTGGTAGATCTTGGTCATGGAGGAGACACGAATCATTGCAGCGCTACTCTACCGTTACACACCAGCCAAGCCCTTCAGCCGGCGGGTTGATTCAGCCGCGGATGAACACGGATTCACGCGGATGCTCCTGCGAGCGTTATCGAACACGAAGCCCATTTGCCCCTGACCGCGACCGCAACACAACGCCTGCATCTGGAATCCTGTCCCAACTCGTTGTACACGACCGAGAAGACCCCAATGATCATTTCGGCAAGCTCTTGTCCTCTCAATCCGCGTTGATCGGCGTTCATTCGCGGCTCTTTTCTTCCTGCTCTACCGTTACACCAACCCGGCCTTTCAGCTGGCGGGTTGATTCAGCCGCGGATGAACACGGATTCTCGCGGATGCTCTTG
Source organism: bacterium (assembly GCA_024231775.1). Classification (GTDB taxonomy): domain Bacteria; phylum Planctomycetota; class Phycisphaerae; order UBA1845; family UBA1845; genus JAAEQG01. The sequence continues at coordinate 5,052 of JAAEQG010000105.1, read as the reverse complement.
CGAGCGTTGTCGAACACGAAGCGTTTGAACTCCGGTTTGCGGCCGAAGTTCAGCAACAAACCTACCTCGATCAGCGTAGCCCGCAAGTAGTTTAGCAGTTGTGCTTTGTGAATCGATTCCAGAACGCGTACGGCTTTGAGCTCGAGGATCACAGCCTGCTCCACCAGCAAGTCCGCGCGGAACTCGCCAACCTGACGTTCCCGGAACCATACCGGGATGGGCACTTGGCGAGTCACCTGCAGCCCAGCATCATTCAGCGCAATCTCCATCGATGCCTCGTAGACTGATTCGAGGAATCCGACTCCCAGCTCGTTGTACACGTCGAAGAAGACCCCAATGATCCTCTCCGTAAGCTCCAGCTCTTTCAATCCGCGTTGATCGGCGTTCATTCGCGGCTCTTTTCTTCCTTCTCTACCACTACGCCCCGGCACAGCCCTTCAGCCAGCGGGTTGATTCTGCCGCGGATGAACACGGATTCACGCGGATCCTCTTGCGAACGTTATCGAACACGAAGCCCATTAACTCCTGACCGAGACCGGAACACAACATCTGCATCTGGAATCCTGTCCCAACTCGTTGTACACGTCGACAAAGATCCCGGTAATCCTCTCGATAGACCCGCGCTGCTCCAATCCGCGTTGATCGGCGTTCATTCGCGGCTCTTTTCTTCTGCGGCTCTGGTATGGACTGCGCCTTGTCGTACTACGCACGGCACTAGTCGTCTTCGTCATCGGTCGAGCGCGGCAGCTTGGTGTAGACGCGGTCTCCCTCCTTCAAGTCGCCTCTGACCAATTGGGCGTAGATGCCGTTATCCATACCGAATCCACAAGGAATGAACCTGGGCTCGGGATCAGCCTGGGCGTCGGCTGGTCCGGGGACGTATACGCCCAGCTGGCCCTCCTCTTCGTGGATGGCGTCGTGCCGCACCAGGAGGACGTCGCTTACAGACTGGGCAGTGAACTCCACGTCCGCCTGCATACCCATAGCCAGCTTCTCGCGGTTGTCGCTGGTAATAACGATGTCCACGTAGTAGGTAACCACGGACGCAGCCTTACGCGGTTCGGGATAGAGACGTTCGATGACCCCGAAAAACTCTTCGTCGGGGTAAGCTTCGACCCGTACCTTGACGGTGGCTTCGCTCATGGCTTCGCCTGCGGCGGCCCCAGCCACGTTGCCGCCGAACCTGGCGGACAGGGGAGCCACGTCATCGCGGATCACTCCGAAGTCGGCTTCGTCCACCTCGGCGCGTACGTAGACCTTGGAGATATCCGCGATTCTGGCCAGCACGGTCCCGCCGCCGAAAGTCGCCTTTCCGGTCTGGATGACCTCGCCCTCCTGCACAAGCATCTGGAGCACCATTCCGTCAATGGGTGAGAGTATGGTGGTCTCCTTGAGTCGCTCGTTGGCGTCCTGAAGATTCTCCTCGGCTACGGTATGGGCGGCGGTCATCAGGCGGACGTCCTCCTCGGCCAGCTCGACGGCGATGGCGGCCTGTTTGAGCTCGGCTTCGGCACCCTTCTTGTTGGCCTGTAGGCGTCCAAAGAGCGCCTTGGCTCTGGATAGCTCGCTCTCGTTGGTCCCGCGGCCGAGGCCGAGGCCTTGCTTCCACTCGTAGTCGTACTTGGCGTCGTTGAGCTGGGCGATGATGCTGTCCAGGTTGGCCTGGGCTCGCTTGGGGCCTATCTCCTTGCGCTCGCGCAGGGTAATCCGGGCCCGCTTGTAGTTTGCGTCCGCCCTCACCAAGTCAGCTTCGGCCCGATCGACGTTGCGCTTCTCGTCGTCACGGGAGAGCAGAATGAGCACGTCGTCTCGATTGATCAGATCGCCGGCTTGGAAGCGGCGTTCTTCGACGGTTCCGCTGGCTTCGGACTTGATCTCGGTTACGGATTCGTAGCGGATCTCACCGGTTGCGTTGATGGGGATGGTGAGGTCATCTCGCCGCACCTCCTTCAAGATACCCTTCTCATCCGCCATGGACACGCGCAAGTTGCGCAGCGAGTTCCACCCGAGCAGAACGACGGCGAGCACCAGGAGGGTCACCACAGCCTTCTTCATCGCACTAACTCTCCCGCAAGGCCGGGATGACAACCGCTCCGGCCAGGATCATGAACCGGGTGTGACTATATCGCCGGCGCCAGATCCAGGCAAACGAGCGAGCGCCCCACAGGCGGCGATACGTCAGGAGTTGTCGCATCGATTCGCTCACCACGGGCAGGCTATCTGAGCCCCGAGCGCGAGCGAGTGGGTCCTGACGCTGACGGCAAGCTAACGAGGAGCCCGCGCTGGCGCTGGGAACTCGGAACAACCCCCGGGGTGCCATGGCCATCGTGCAGCGTAGCCATGATTGGGCTGGCGGCATGCTCACCCTTCGGGATGAGCATGGCACCCGGCGGGCTAGCCGGGTTGATGCCCGGACGGCTATCCGGCGGCGCGCTGGTCAACGGCAGACTCGCAAGAGGAGCACTCTGCGCGTAGGATACCAGGATGGCGTTGCCGGCGAAGCCGGGACAAACGCTGCTCGGGTGGGCGGGTCATCGAACGTGCGATTCGCCCGCTGTCTCACGGTTGCAGGGTGAGTTTGGTGTGCCCGCCGCGCCGGGAAGCCTCCAGGCATTCGATGAGCGCAACCCAGTCAAACGAGTTCCGGGTCATCGTGCTGGGCAGCGGCACCAGCCACGGCGTGCCGATGATCGCGTGCGACTGCCCGGTATGCACGTCGGAGGACCCCCGGGACCGGCGAACGCGGACCTCAATCGTCGTGGACTACGGCGATCACACGCTGCTGGTAGACACCGCCCCGGAGCTGCGACTGCAGTGCATCGCCCAGGGAGTTCGCCGGGTTGACGCCGTGCTCTTCACCCACCACCACGCCGATCACGTAACCGGTCTCGACGATCTCCGCCGGTTCAACTGGCTGCTGCAAGCTCCGGTGCCCTGCTACGGTCGGGCGGATACGCTGGAGGTTATCCGGCGGATGTTCCTCTACGCTTTCGAAGAGGACGCGGAGTACCCCTCACACAAGCCGGATCTGCTCCTGGTCCCGATCGAGGACGCGGCGTTGGATCTGTATGGTCGCCGGATCACACCTATCCCGCTGATGCACGGTCCGTTGCCCGTGCTGGGCTACCGGTTCGGCAATGTGGCGTATTGCACGGACTGCAACGTAATCCCCCCAGCCTCGGCGGAGTTGCTGGCGGACCTGGACGTGCTGATTCTCGACGCCCTGCGCCGCCGGCCTCATCCGACGCATTTCAATCTGGAGCAGGCGATCGAGGTGGCTGGACGAATCGGAGCGCGGCGTACGGTGTTCACCCACATCGCCCACGAACTGGGCCACGCGGCGACCAACGCCGAACTTCCGGAGAACATGGAGCTGGCGTACGACGGCCAGGTGATTGTCGGCAGAACGTAGGAGGCGCGGGAGGGGCAATCGTCGTCTCACCGTCGGCGCAAGTCAGGACTGTCCTTGTAGCAGTGCTCACTACCGCCGTCGTGCGGCGAGCAGCCCTCCAACCATCAGAAGAGTGAGCGTGCCAGGCTCGGGCGTATGCCCGCCGACCTTGTCCGAATCCTCGCCGTCCGGGCCGACGGCCTGAAAGCGTCCGATGGCGACCATACCGGTGTGATTCTCATAGAAGTCGTCGAACGCATCGAACAGCTCGACGGAAGTCATTCCCGTATCGCCAAGATCGAGGATGACGGAGTCTGATTGGCCGGATGTGGGTGCGCTCTGAGGGCTTCCGCCCTCGAAGTTCCCGTCACCGGTGAGCATCACGTCGTAGCCTCCGGTGGCACTCAACCATCCCGGCGAGATGGACTCGTCCAGATCCACCTCGTCGAAGTAGGATCCGGCGCCGCCAGTGGCAAAAGACGTCGCCGAGGAGTTCGGGATCTCCAGCCCCACCGCGGTGAGCGAAGATCCGATCGAAACCGGCGTGGTGTTCTCGATCAGTACGTGAAGCAGATCGGTGGCACCCAACTCGCTGAAGCTCAGTTGCAGCCGCGCCGTTGCCCCGGTGTTCTCAGCCGATCCATAGCTCGAGTTTATCCATAGCTTGATCGTCGACGCCTGAACGTCCGTGTGCGTACTCCAGACTAACCCGACCACCAGCGCGCAGCACCACAGGTGTCTCATTCTCTTCCCTCCCATGTCCTTCCCCGCCCGGCGTCTCCGAGCTGCTGTTCACGTCATGCGGAGAGCAACGTTTCCGGTGTGCTGATCGGTGATGTGCGCGGGCAAATGCCCAAACCGGATCTCGTCTCCCTCCCAATACGATAGTCTCCCAAGGGATCTATATGCCCAGCCAATGACGAAATCAAGCGGTTTGCTCAGTCTCTCGGAAGGAGCAGCTTTGGCACACGCTGCGGTGGGGCATCTCGCACCGATAACCAGTGCAGCTTCCAGGAGGGTGGTCGCGGTTTCGATAGGTCCGCGCCCTGCCGTCGCGGTGCGGAGCTGCTGCCGCGCAGACTGAAGACCGCGCCGAGTGAATCGGCGCGCGCTTCCCGAAAGGTGCATTGCTTGGGGCGTTCTCAGTCGGCGGGCAGGTTGCTCAGGGCTTCATCGCTGCCCACCAGGATGAGGATGTCATCCGGTAGAATGGTGGTGTCAGCATTTGGCACGGAGATGACGGATTCCTCTACCGGGCTGGCTCCGTCTTGATCGGCATCCTTCGCGGGTGCTCCCTGGTCACCAGCGCAGGGCACCTTGCGTTTGATGGCGACGAGGTTCACTCCGTACTCGCGGCGCAGTTTCAAAGCCATCAGGGTCTGATGGTGAAACGCCGTGGGAGCTGGGGCGTAGATCAGGCTATAGCCCTCGCCCAGTTCGACATACTGCTCGAGGCTGGGCAGCATCAGTCGATGGGCCCAACGGGCGGCGGACTCGCGGTGCGGGCTGACCACCGCGTCGGCCCCGACTTTGAGCATGATCTTGCCCTGAATCTCCGACTCCGCCCGAGCGTAGATGCGGGGGACGCCCAGCTCCTTGAGCGTGGCTACGGTCAGGGCTGCTGCCTCGAAACCCTCGCCGATGCCCACGATGGCAGCGTC
>JAAEQG010000104.1 GCA_024231775.1 bacterium | reverse complement strand
TCTTTTTCGACGTCGAGCCGGAATCCTACCCGGAAATAGCCGCCGACGCCGACAAAATCGTCGCCCACGCCCTGGAAACAACCCGGCCCGGCTCCATCATTCTGCTGCACGTCATGACCGAAAGCCGCGCCGAATCCCGCCAAGCCCTGCCAGACATCATCCAAGAACTCCAAGCACAAGGCTACAATTTCGTGACCATCTCCGAACTACTCACCCTACCCTGCAATACGCAACACGAAACACGAAACACATTCCCCAACCCGGAGGCAACCAATGAATAAATTACGCACTCTTTTCACCGGAGGCTGCTGCCTGGCCTCGGCCCTGACCATAATCGCACTGGCGCTATCGGGCCTACTGATGGCCGTCTTTTGGCAGCGGGACGTCGCCCACTCCGCCCCCAGTCCCATCCCAACCCTGACCCTCGTTCCTGCCCCGACGCTGCACGTCGTGAGCGTCACTCCAGAGGATCGCAGTCAAGACGTGGGATCTCAAACCGTCATCGAGATCATCTTTAACCAGTCGATGGTGCATCTCCATACTCCCTCCGAAGAGGAGCCGCGCCCACACCCCATCGTCATCCGTCCGTGGGTCGAGGGACGCGGCGAGTGGGTTCTGGCTAACGTCTACCGCTTTCATCCCACGGGTATGGACAAAGCCACCCGCTACACCATCACCGTCCCCGCTGGCATAACCGACCTGAACGGGAACACTCTGTCGGACGATTACACCTTTACCTTTGCCACCACGCGCCCGCTCGTGGTCTCTACCAGCCCCCGCCCCGACGACCCGTGGGTGGACCCGGGCGGCAAGGTGCACATCTCCTTTGACACGCCGGTAGACCGCCAGTCTGTCGAGTCGCACTTTAGCCTGGTGGACCGCTTTGAGCAGCCTGTCGCGGGCACATTCGACTGGCCCAGCGACCGCATAATGACCTTTAGCCCAAACGCCCTCATGGAACGTTCCGCCGCCTACCAGGCCACCCTGCTCGCCGGATCGCGGGCCGACGGCAGAGAACTGGCAATCGTCAGGGAACTCGCGTGGCAGTTCACCGTCGCCGGGCTGCCCGAGGTCATCTCCTCGGCGCCGGACGATGGCGACATGGCCGCCCGCCCGGATGGAAAACTCGCCATCCAGTTCAATATGCCGATGGACACCGCCTCCGTCGAAGCGGCGCTGCACATCGAACCCGAGCCGGAATACCTGGACCTCGAATGGGACCAGAACGACTCCCGCCTGCAAGCCTACGTCGACTTTGATCCCTCCGCCGAGTACCGCATCCTGCTCGACGATGGAGCCGTAGACATCCACGGCGAAACGCTCGTCGGAAACCGCAGCATCGTCTTTCGCAACGCGCCGCTTGACCCCGTGCTGCACCTGTACGGCCCCTCCGGCGGCTACCAGGGGCCGGTGAGCAGCTACGTCGCCGACCAGGCCATCGAACAATTCATCCAGGCGCGCAACCTGTCAGAGGTCGAGTTCACCCTGTCCGCCATCGATCCGGCTGACTTTATCGCCGCCTACCACAATCGCTACGAGGCCCCCGACACCGCCACCATCCCCCGCACCCAATTTCACACCTGGACCCAATCCCTCGACCTGCCCCTGAACCGGATCAAATACATACCCGCCACCATCGCTGGCCCCGGCGAGGCGGACGCAGACGACCGCCTGCCACCCGGCATCTACACGCTCAAAGCCCAAGCACAAGGCTTGCAGGACACCCGCTTTATGATCGTATCGCGGGCCAACCTGGCCCTAAAGT
>JAAEQG010000103.1 GCA_024231775.1 bacterium | reverse complement strand
GACAGCAAGGCCCCAGTTCGACTATTCTGGGGGCTCGCTGTCGCTCGACCACCAGCCACCCAGCGGGATTTTGCAGGTCCACCTGACCTACATCCAACATTCCATCATTCCGGTGCTCCAACTTTCCTGAACGTGGTCAATTCTCGTGCAGATTTTTCACTCACCCAAACCTGTTCTTGGAATGCTCCACTGCCCTGCCCTGCCCGGCTCGCCGGGGTTTGGTGGCGACCGGGCGGCGATTGCCGAGGCGGTGCTTCGGGATGCCGAGACGCTGGTGGCGGCCGGCATTGACGGGCTGATGTTGGAGAACTTCCACGACACACCGTTCTATCCGGGCAGCGTTCCGCCGGAGGCGATTGCCGAAATGACGGCCTTGGCCGTGGCGGTTCGAAGCCGGTTCGACGTTCCGCTGGGGATCAACATGCTGCGGAACGACGGGCGGGCGGCGCTGGCTGTTGCGGCGGCGGCCGGGGCCCAGTTGATTCGGGTGAACGTTCTCTGTGGTGCTCGTCTGACCGATCAGGGAATCGTGCAGGGGATCGCTCACGATTTGCTTCGCGATCGGGTGCGGCTGGGTGCCGAGTCGATCGAGATCCTGGCCGACGTGGATGTGAAGCACTCGGTGGCGCTCGCTGCGCGGCCTTTGGAAGAGGAAATCGACGACGTGGTCCATCGGGGCAAGGCCGACGGGCTGGTCGTGTCGGGGGCGGCGACCGGGCGCCCGACGCATTTGGAAGACGCCCAGCGGGCGAAGGCGGCTGCGGGGGATGTGCCGATCTTTGTGGGCAGCGGTGTGACGCCCGAGACGGCGGCTGAGTATCTGGCCGTGGCGGATGGCGTGATTGTGGGGACTTCGTTGAAGCGGGGCGGGATTGGTTCGGAGCCGGTGGATGGGGAGCGGGTGAGACGGTTGCTTGAGAGGTGTGAGCGGTGAGCAGTGAGCAGTGAGCAGTGAGGTTTGAGGTTTGAGGTTTGCTCGGTGGTGGTGGGCGTTTTGGTCAACGGATGGGCGGAATTCCGAAGTCTGGGTTCTGGCTGGTGGGGGCTGTTTTGGTCAGCAGATTGGGGGAATTCCGGGATGCCGTCGTGTCGGGGGGATTCTGAGGAAGGAGTTTCCTGTCCTCGCTCTCGCGTCGGGTTGGTGTGGAGGTCGGTGGGGAAGGGCGGTAGGGGGAAGGGGAATTCGGGGATGAGGTGTTTGGGGACGTCGGCGATGGTGAGGCGTGGTCCGGCGGTTCTGATGCCGCGGATTTCGGAGCCTTT
>JAAEQG010000102.1 GCA_024231775.1 bacterium | reverse complement strand
TGGGCGGGGCGGCGATCTTGGCGGAGCGGGCAACGGTGGTCCGGCGACCGGCGGCGGAGAGACCCTCGGCGGTGGCGGGACCGGTGGCACGACCGGCGACGGTGACGGTGACGGTGCGTCGATCGGCGCGGAGGCCGGCACTGACGCTGGGCGGGGCGGCGATCTTGGCGGAGCGGGCAACGGTGGTCCGGCGACCGACGGCGGAGAGACCCTCGGTGGTGGCGGGACCGGTGGCACGACCGGCGACGGTGACGGTGCCGGTGCGTCGATCGGTGCGGGGTCCGGCGCGGACGCTGGCGAGAATCATGGCGACTGTTCGACTGGCAACGACGGTATGGTGACTGGTCCGGAGGGGGAGTTCTGGGATGTTCGTGCTTTGGCGGCAGTTGTCGGGGTCTTCTTGATGCTCGTTGCGTTCGCCTCCGGCGGCCGCCTGGGCGGTGGTCTCGCCAGCCGCGGAGGCCAAGGTCGAAAGAATTTCACAACGCGAGCCACTGGGGCCGATAGAGAGGCAAAGGGTTCGAGGAAGGACAAACGCTTGGTGGGAGGTACGTTGGTCGCCTTATTGGCGGCCACCTCGCTCGCATATGTCGCCTGTGGCAGCGTAGCCGCTGGCTGTGCAAGAAAAACCTCGGCGAGGCTTGCAACGCAACCTCAGGTAGGCTATCTATGTGCTCCATGTCAGACATCGACGAACGCATTGACGTTAGCGCCGCCGTGCAAGAGTTCCTCGATCTTGAGGACAGAGGGCTTCCAAGCAAGGAAGTCGATGCATACCTGAAGCGGTGTGCGAAGCTGGGGAAGAGCTACGTTGCGGCGCTTGCGCTTGAACTGAACATCATGGCCTCGCTGAGATCGGATGATGAAATCCGCCGCGTTCTCAAGATGCTGTCGGCTGGGACTCTTGAGTACGAACGGTCTCCAGTGTAGAGGCGAAGAACGGTCAAGGTCACGAGTCACCGTAGCTCCTCCACCGCCCGAACGCGGTCGGGGATCTACGCTTTTTTCTGCCCATCTCTGTGGGGCGCAGACCGATGAGCTCGGACACGAGGAGTTTTGAGCAACTCACCGAGGCAACTGACGCCCATGTGGCGGCGCTCCCGCCAAGACATCGGTTCAAGCACCTTCCGAATGCCATCGAAGAGTCGGATTTCTGGAGCTGCGCTGTCAGCATTCCGCATGTTCCAAGGTGGGTGACGCACCTCCGCAACAAGGAGCTCCGACCATTGTCGTCGTGCTGGTCCGCGAGCCATCACTCGGCGGCTTGCGCTAGGGAGCTGCTTACCATTGTCGTCAGGCAAAGATGCCACAAGGAGGTGTATCAGATCTGGCAAGTGCTCCGGCGGCCAGCTATGCACGACACCCAGCATTCCGGGACAAACATCCTCCTGCAGTCCATCGAGAAGCTGGGTATCGACAAGAATACGCCAGACGGCGAGGTATTCGCGACATGGATTGTGGAGTTGGAGTCAGCGAGTTTCTCCCCACGGGCCTATGAGATCGTCGATGGTCTGTCGCTTGAGGAGTTGGAGGCTTTTCGTCCGAAGTTGGAGAAGCTTCGCCGGCGCATCGATTCCTTGCGACAGCAGATCGTACGGGGTCCGAGTTTCATCCCGTTTCACGGCAACAACAGGCGGGTTTCTGATTTTCTTGGCGAGGGTCTCGATTCAGAGGGAAGAGCGCTCCTCACGAAGGCGCTCGGGTACTTGAACGAACGGACTCGTCGTCTGCTTGTGCTTCGCTTCGTGGACGGACGCAAGCAGAATGACATAGCGACTGAAGTGGGGCTGAGCGAATCGCGCGTCAGTGTGATTATCGCGGCCGGAATCGCTGATTTGAGGAAGCGGATGCTGGACAACGGCTACGAGCCGGGAAATTAGCCGTGTGACGGAGCGGCCACGAGCGAGGCTTTGAATCTCCGTCCCCCGCGAGAGTATCTCGGACAAGAATCATTGCCGGACGTTAGCAGGACGGCCCGAGGAACCAGTGCAACGGTACTCCGGGCCGTCCGTTTTCCACGATCCATCGACGAGTCCGGTATTCTCGCGCGGTGAGATGATCTCCGTTGTGACGCCGCACGACCGCTTGACTTGCCTGCTCAACCAATCCTATGAACTACAGGGGCCCACTCAACACTAAACGCGCCGCTACCTCAATCGAGGAGGCTGAGGCGCGACGGCGTCGTAGTGGATCAACGGAACAACGGTACTTATGCGTGGCGGATGGGGAGGGAGATGTGAGCGCTCAGCCAAGTGAGCCCGATGTAACCGAGGCGATCCGCAAGTTCCTTGCCATTGAGGATGCCGGCCTCACCGAGTCCGACTTCGACGCTTTTCTGCGATGGTGCGAACGTCGGGGACCGCAGTATGTCAAAGCCGTTGGATTACATCTCAGCCTCATGGCGGAGTTGCCCGCGGCTTTGGAGGACCTCATGTCCGCGAAAGACCGTGACGGCGATTCATGATGTCAACCTGATCGCGCTTCGCGAAACGAGCGCGAAGTTATCAGCGTGGACGTTGTTGGGTTGACGAGACATCCTCGTTCGCAGCAGCGGAGACAAGCTTCACTTCTCCGTCGAGCGATCGCCGCCAGTCTCAACATCCAGGCCATTCTTGCTGGCCTTTGCCCGGACCCAAACGCCAAGTACGATACCGACGATCGCTACGATCGCAGCCGATACCACGGCGACAATCGCCACCGCCGACGGCCCGTCGAATTGAGTTACGGTTTGCTCCATGGCATGCTCCCTAATGCTCTCACATGTTTCTTGCGTTCTACCTCTTGAAGGACATTCTGTGTGCCGGAATTGCGGGGGCTCATGCGGCAGCGGTATACGCTGGATGTGACCGTGCAGGCTTGTGGTTCCTGAAAACCTCATCCAGACGGAGACCGCCGCGCCGAGTAGTGAGCTGGCGGACGCATTCGTCGCTAACAACGTCGAGGATACGGGGGAACGTGGGGTGCCCTGGCATGAACGTCGCCCACTGGGGGATGGTTGCGCGCACTTCGACCTCGGATGACCGACGCAAACAAACAGCTTGTAGAGCTTCAGCCGCGCAGCGAAAGCGATGATGCAAACCGCCGACTTGCAGGATGGCGATCACCTCACCCGACTCGGGTGGCTCGATCTGGCGTGGAACGGGCGGATTGTGATCCAGCGACAAGTGTGCTCGTGCGTGATGATGGTAGTCGAGGTAAGCTCGAAGAATCCGCAACAAGTACCGCTTGTTGAGCACGATGACATGACTGAGGCACTCTCGGCGGATACTACCGATCAGACGTTCAACGCACGGATTCCGCCACGGAGAGACACACTCGCCGCTCTGCATCATGCCCGGGTACGTTTCCCGGGGGCGCCCAGTCTGATCGCCATCAGTTGCGTGTCAAGCCAACATCCGTCCTATCGGCGCCACAAGTGCACAGCCGAACCACGTCCCCACGCGTTTGCACGTACCACAACGGACATCAGTCAAACAGACCAATCGCCCAGCAAGTAGGCGCGTCATCGAAATGCCGGCGCGGCAATCTGCAGATTCGCCGCTCAAGCTCCCCTCCGGACGCTAGAGAACCGCCTGCCAAAGTCAGGGGAATCGGCAAGACGAGGTGCGGATTGCCGAACGACCGAGGTTCAGTTTCGATGTTCGGCGGGGCTTCCGGTGACGCCCTCCGCCGGGGCATAGGTCAGGTAGCTGACCGCCAGATCGATGCGCCAGGTGGGAGCTCCACCGGCGTTCTTCCGCGACCCCCGCCCCGCGGAGACGTGCACACTCGACAGACTCAGCGACGGATCTTCCCCCAGGAGCCGACAGACAAGCGCCGTCGCCTGCCGCAGGGTGATGTCCTCGAAGTAGAGCTGGGTGGTGTGGCGGGTGTAAGGAGAGTTCGCCAGCTGCTGCGGGGCTTGCGGGATGCTGTCCTGCCAGAGCTTCTTGGGAACGCCGGCGCCAGCCAGGGCACGATCGATCTGGGCGAGGAGCTCGGCGTTGGGCCGACGGCGCTCGGCGGCGGTCCGCGGGGCGGAGCGCAGCTGCGCAATGATCTCCGCGTCCGTCTCCATTCGGGCGAGGGCGGCGGCTTGGGCGGCCAGAGCGTGCCCCGCTGAGCCCAAGGCCCGCTGTTGCAGCCACCACCATCCCGCCAGGGTCGCGCAGGCGACGGCCAACAGAGTCAGCCCGGTCCCCGGACGACGATCGTGCGCCGGGCGTCTGCCCGACGGCTCATTACCGACGGGCACCGCCGCCGCGGTGCGGGCTTCGCCCGATTCGCCGTCACTGGGCGGAGGCGATTTCGCCGAGGCGCGGGGAGGTTCGGTTGTCGGAGTCCTGGTCATCTCTGCTCCTGGTAGCCCGGATGGCGAACTCCACACCGCCGGCCTGGAGGCGCGACGTGCGCGCCGGTCGGGCGGTTAGCGTGGGAATATTACTGACTGTCTCCACGATGCGCTCGGCGTCGCGGTGGTCGGCGGTGTGTCCGCGCAGGGTAAGCTGCCGGGCATCGATCTTCAGTTCGGTGAGCCGGATCCGCACGTCTGCCGGCAGACCGGCGGTTAGACGGCGTAAGTCGTCGAGCAGGGCGTAGCCCGTCACTTGCACGGCCACACCCTCGCCCGGGGCGGTGCTCCGCCGGGTAAGTCCCTCGAGCCGGATGCGCTCCGAAGCCAGGCGCATCGCCGGATTGTGGGGTACGGACTTGCCGGGGAAGGCCGCGGAGAACTGCTCGGCCTGCCGGCTGCGGACCTCGCCGATCTCTTCCCGGCAGTGCGCAAGCTGAAGCCTGGCGTCGATTGCTACGACACCCAGCAGCGCAAGAGCCAGCACGGCGCAGCGCCTGGCCTGACGAACGGCTCCCGCAAGCCGACTGGGGGCGGTCAGGGCGCCGGTGCGCAGGTCAAGCTGATCGGGATGCTCGACCATCGAACGCATGAGGTCTGCCCGGTCCAGGGTGACACTGGTTATAGATTCGGAGGGTGAACGTTCTTCTTCGTCCTCCGGTCCCGGTGCAGAGGGAACGTCCCCGGCGTCAGCCGACTCGTCATCGCCGAGGCGGTCGGCATCAGCACGGTTCGCCGGTCCGTAGTCGTGACCGGAACGCAAATCACACACGGCCCAAGTACCAGCGTGGTGATCGAGCCCGGACTCGGCAGGCAGGAGCTGAGCGCGCATGACCCCAGGTGTGAATACGCCGCCACCGTCAGGCAGGACGGTGGTTCTGACCGCCCGCGGCAGTCCTCCCCCATCATCGCGCAGGGCGAGACCCACGTGGTGATGGTCCCGCACCACTACCCACACACACCCCTCCGGCGACGTCGGTGCGGCGGCCAGGGCAGCAAAGACGTCCACGCCCACCCGCTCGATCGCCACGCGTTCGTCCTGCAGCGCGTCCAGCAGACACTTCAAGGGGTCGGTCAGGACGGCTACGCCCCAGCACGGCCCGTGGCGCCGATGGACGAACGCACAGGTCACCTCCTCCAGCGGTACGGGAAGGTACTCTTCCAATTGATAGGCGGCGGTCGCGGCGTTGAAGCGGCGCTGGGGCCAGGCGCTCGGATCGAGCTTGCAGACGAAGCTCCAGGTGGCGGGGATGATCAGATCGGCTGGCAGATCCCGAGCCCCAACGTTCTCCACCGCATAGACGATGGGACGGGCCCACTCAGCTGACACGGCCCCACCCAGTGTGGCTGAGGGCACCTCGATCGCTACGGTGCAGTCCGCTTCCAGCGACCAGGTTCCCCGGCGGGCGCCCAGCCGGGCGCCCAGCCGAGCCGCGGTCACCGAGCGGTCTGCCACCAGAATGACCCCGCGCCGGTTCATCGTTTCTTGTTCCCCTTAAGCTTCGGCTTGGGTACGTCGACCCAATGGTAGTCTTCGCCGCTCTGCAGCCGCACGCGGCCCGGTTCGATGCTCACCACCGTGTAGCGGTCGATGACCGCCCCGGGGCGCAGGATGCGCTCCCGGCCACTACGGGTTCGGAAGTGGGCCCAGCTGGTCTCGGGCTCGACGAAGGTACCCAACAAGGCGGGCAGCGGCGGAGGCGGCTTAGCCTTAGCCTTGGGCTTCTTTTGGCTCTGCGGAGCCGGAGGGATCGGAGGCTGACGTAGATCTCGCTCCCAGATGGAGGCGTACCCGTCCAGGGTGCGCGGCGGCGCAGCTGCTGCGGCCCGAACCTCGTCCGCCGTCGGGCGGGCAGCGACCGGGGTGGGATCGTTCGCAGAACTCCCGCTCAGCGCCGCTCGCGCCGCCAGCACGACTCCAACGAGCAGCAGACCCTGGGTCACCTTGAGGGCCGTCTCCAGCAGGCGCAGTCCGCGTACGCTCACCATCGGATCTGCCCCCGGTAGCAAACCTGCTCCACTCTGCCACCGGCAATCGAAGCAACCACGTACCAGCGCCGCCGGTCGGCGTTGACCGCGGTCTCGATGGTGATGGCATAACGGTTGATCTGCTCGCCCAGACGGGCCTCCACCCTGCGCCGGACCGGAGCACGCAGCCCGTTCAGCGCCTTCCCCCCTTCCGATGCCTTCTCATTCCGCGTTCTCTGTTCCGCTATGGCCTGGGCGGCGCCGGGATCGAGATCCTCTATCGCGATCCGCAACACCTCCGGATGAGCATAACGCACGTCCACCCGCCCGTCGCCGAACAGGGTGACTACGTCCGACCAGGCCAATCCGGCAGAGCCCTCGTTGCCAGCGGTCTGCTGCTCCCTCCACGAGTGAATCGTCTCTGGGACGGGGTTGCGGAACAGCTGGTCGTACCACCGGTAGCGCGGTCCCCCTCCTCCGCGGGAGCCCCGGGACTGGACCGGACGTAGATCGATCCGCACCGGCGGAAGCTCCAGCCTCCGGCCGAGAGCTTCGAGTTTGCGCTCCAGCAGCCCGCGATCCTTCTCGCCGGCGAAGGCGGCGACATTGAACTTGGCGGCGTCGCTGACGATAACCCCGGACATCCGGCAATCTCCCACGGCGATTGCGATCTCGGTTCGACCCGAACGCTCCAACTCCCGGGCTACCTCGCTCTCGGCAGCCAACTCGATGGCGCTCCAGCGCAACAGGCTGTCTACCGCCAGCTCGTGCTGCAGAGAGCCACCCGTGCGCCCTGCGCGGATGCTCTCCACCGCGGCGGTGCGGGCCAGGCGGGCGGTGACCGCGACCAGCAGCACGATCAGCATCATGGTGACCACCAGAGCCACACCGCGTCGCCGGGTTGTTCTACTTAGTCCGTTCACGGGCCGTCCGTATCTCGTCTTCGGTAGCACACAGGTAGGTCCTGATCTCCGCGTCGTCGTGCTCTGCCCACTTGCAGGACAGCCGCAGCGCCAGCGGCGGCCGCTTCTTCTTCCGGCTGGCCGCTCGAGCGATCACCGCAGACCACGTCTCGCCGTCAAAACGCTCGACCTCGACCTCCGTTAAGTCGCGCCCAACAGTTAAGGTCGTCTTGGGTGCGGTTCTCCTCAGCAGGGAGCGCACCTCACGAACCATCCTCAATCGATCAGCTCCATCGCGCACCAGCCGGTAGACCACCGTCGCCGGGATCCGGGCGAGGTGCAGGCTTCCGCCGGACTCGGCTACCAGGGTAGTCCACTGCAGCAGCGGACGGTGATTGGCGTCCAGCCGAACCGTGACCCGGCCTCCCGACGGTCGAGCCCGCAGGTCTGCGGCGATGCTTTCGAACAGAATGTCCTGCCTCGCCTGCAAACGCAGATAGTCCTCCGCCTGGGCGTGGATCTCCACGGTTTGCACCGCGATCCGGCCGACCAGGGTCAGCACCACGCTGGTCAGGGTAAGGGCGAGCAGCACCTCGACCAGGGTGAAGCCGGATCGCCGACGGGGGCCGACGGGAGATGGACCGTCTGAACCCGAAGCAACGCCAGGTTGAAGGTTGTACCGTGTCATCGCTCTATCCGAAGAGGTTCCAGCCAGTCGTAGGCGGCTACCGTCCGCGGTGGTTCGTGTACAGCGGTGTGAACGACCTCCACCCGAACCTGCACGAGTCGGGCCTTATCTCTTCCACACTCGCCGACCACGAGCCGGCGCCAGGACCAGGCCGGTCGATCGGACCACGCACCTTCCGCGGGGGCGGTCAGGTCCTCACCCGCCAGACGCCAATCCTGGAGCAGACCGCGGGCCAGGGCACCGGCCTCTCGACGGTCCTGGGCTGCCCGCAGCTGTTCGAGCGCCCCCGACTGGGCCACCAACAGCGTAGCTACTGTCCCGCCCAACAGCGCCAGGGAAGCCACCACCTCCACCAGGGTCAGACTCCGGGTCTGATGCGCGGGAGACCGACCGGAGGCGGCATAACCGAGTTTCCTAGCCATCACTCCTGCTCCGCGAGCGCCAGCAGATCGCCGAGCTCGGTGGGCACGTCGAACACGTAGCGGCTCGAACCATCGAGGCCGTTGATCACCACGGCGGCGCCATTATCTCCTGCACCAACAACGACGGCATAGGTCTCCGAAGTGCCGTCCGCCCGGATCCGCACTCCGGGTTCACCGTCAGGGAGGGCCCTCGACGACGCCCCCCCCTCCACCACCAGCCCGCGCACCGTTACGCCGTCTCCGATGATCAGCGGGGCACTCGACGACCACCGCCACTGACCGTCGATCAGTTCGGGATGCCGTAGCGTGCAGTGACCGGTGCCCTTCACCAGACCCAGCCAGCGCGGCTGGCCGTCACATGAGGCCTGCGTCCGGGCAAGCGCGTCCAGCGCAGCAATCTGGCCCAGCGCCGAGCTCAGGCGACCGCACTGAGAGACACCGTCGAGCCCGGCCACGCTCAGGCCCACGGCCATGGACATCAGCACCAGAACGACCAGCAACTCGACGAGGGTAAAGGAAGGGCGGTGTCCCGCGCTAGCCCCTCCTCGGCAAGTACGGACGTTTCTTGGCGCTGCTAATTGAAAATAGAAAATGGAAAACGGAACAAGGAGAGGCGAGCACGGTGCACGTGCCTCTTTTTCCGTTTTCAACTTTCCATTTTCCATTTCGCCCACCAGGTCCTCTCCACGGCGCGGGCGTCGCCCTATGCGCCGGCGTTCTCCCCCGTGCCGCCCAGGTCCCAGCTGACCAAGTCGGTGTCGGCACCTTCGCCACCCTCCTGGCCGTTGGCTCCGTAGCTGAGCACGTCGAACGAACCGTGCAGACCGGGATAGACGTAGACGTACTCGTGGCCCCAGGGGTCCAACAGGTCGCCCTGGAGAATACCGTTGGGGTGGTCCTTGTTCTTCTGCTGCAGCAGGGCGAGGCCCTCGTCGTTGGACGGGTAACGCCCGTACTCGGCGTAGAACAGCTGCAAGGCGTTGCCGATCTGGGCGACCTCGGTCCGGGCCGTGGTCTGCTTACCCTTGATCAGATAGTCGTTGACCGAGACGGTCACAATCGAGGCCAACAGCCCAATGATCACCACCACAACCATCAACTCCACCAGGGTGAACCCCCGCACCGTTGTGGATTGCCGTCTGCGGACTACGGATCGGAGTTCCCACCCTCCGGCTGATGGCTGAAGGCTGATAGCTGACAGCTCTTGGCCATCACGCATCAACGCCCCCGCCTCCGGGGCTTTTCTCCCTTTTCCATTTTCAACTTTCAACTTCCTCATTGCATCACCCTCGTCACTTCCAGAATGGGCATCAGCGTCGCGAAGATCACGAAGCCGATCCCGGCGGCCATGACCACGATCAGCAGCGGCTCCAGGGCCGCGGTGAACCGGGTGATAGCCAGGTCCACCTCGGTCTCGTAACCGGTGCGAAGCTGGGCCAGCATCTCGGTCAGCTCACCCGTATTCTGGCCCACGGCTACCAGATGAGCCACCAGGGGCGGGAAGATGCGCGAGTCGATCAAAGTTGGGGCGATGTCACTGCCGGCCTCCACCGCCTGCTCGATGCGTTTCAACTCTCCGGCGAGAACCAGGTTGCGCGCCCCGCGCCGTACCGCCGCCACCGCCTCGGTGAAGGGCACGCCG
The DNA here is from genome assembly GCA_024231775.1 of bacterium. Taxonomy (GTDB): domain Bacteria; phylum Planctomycetota; class Phycisphaerae; order UBA1845; family UBA1845; genus JAAEQG01. The sequence goes on along the minus strand of JAAEQG010000102.1, from coordinate 15,059 downwards.
CTACCCAGCAGCATGGCCATCTGCTGGGCGAAGCGGGCCACCAGCGTCTTGGCCAGCAGCGGTCCGAGCACCGGCATCCGCAACAGCGCCCGATGCCACGCACCGCGCCCGCGTCTCGAACTCAACGCCGCGGAACCGGCGCCCACCGTCGCCAACAGGATCAGGATCAACCAGGGCCAGTAGGCCACCAGCGCATCGCTCAGCGCCTTCAGCATCGCCGTCGAAGTAGGCAACGGTCGGCCGCTGGACTGCAGCACCACCAGCAACTGCGGAATGACGTAGCTCATCAGGAACAGCACCACCCCGACGCCCATGGTGGCCAGGATCATCGGATAGACCAGGGCGGTGGTCAGCCGTTGGCGCAGGGTGCCCTGGTCCTTGAGATACAGAGCCAGCTGTCCTAGCGCCGAGTCCAGGGCTCCGGCCTGCTCGCCTACCCGGGCCGCGGACAGGAACAGGGCGTCGAACCAGCGGGGATGAGCCCCCAGGGCGTCGACCAGCGACGAGCCGCGGTTGACCCGGTCGCGCACGTCACCGAGCACCGTCTCCCAGGTCCCGGTGGTCTGGCCGATCAGCACGTCCAGACCCTCGGCCAGGGGTACGCCGGTCCGCAGCAGCAGGGCGAGATGCCGGGCGAACTCGGCCACGCGCTCGGCGCGGCGTGACGCGGACGCTCCGTCCCAGATAGTCGCCACGAGCCGGGTGCCCACCCGCGACACCGACGGGGTCCTCCGCAGGGCCTCGGCGAAGCGCTGGATGCGGAGGCCCCGGGCCCGCAGCAGTCTGCGGGCCTCCGCCGGGGTGTCCGCCACCAGCGTGCCGGCCTGGGGTTGGCCGGCGGGGTTCACGGCTCGGTAGGAGAAGACGGCCATCGCTAGTATTGCCCCGGGCTAGGTCTCCAGTTCGTCTTCGTGGGTGACCCGCAGGACCTCCTCCACGGTGGTCCGCACGGTGAGATCCCCGGCTCCCTCTCCAATCAGAAGTCGGCCCAGGGCGTCCTGACGCAAGGTGGCCATGCCCGCTTCAATAGCCGCCGCCTTGATGGCCGCGGCCTCGCTGCGCCGCAGGATCAGCCCCCGGATGGCGTCGTTGACGCTGAGCAGCTCGAAGATGCCCATCCGCTCGTAGTACCCCGTGTCCAGACAGTGCGCACAGCCGCTGCCACGCAGAGCGGTGGGAGTACCCGACAGGTTGGGCGTCATTCGCCCGTTACGCTGGAGACCCAGACGCCGGAGGTCTTCCTCGTTGATCGGCTCTTCCCGGGCGCAGCGCGGGCACACGCAACGTACCAGGCGCTGGGCCAGCACCGCCAGGAGCGAACTGGCCGCCAGGTAGGGCTCGATGCTTAGATCCAGCAGCCGGGTGACCGCGCCTGCCGCGTCGTTGGTGTGCAGGGTGCTGAACACCAGGTGGCCGGTCAGCGAACTCTGCACCGCCATCCGGGCGGTTTCCTCATCGCGGATCTCGCCCACCATGATGACATCCGGATCCTGACGCAATGCGGTCCGCAGTCCGGTGGCGAAGGTCAGCCCCTTCTTGTCCGAGACCTGGGTCTGGCTGATGCCCGGCAGCTGATACTCGATGGGGTCTTCCAAGGTGAGGATGTTCAGCTCCGTGCAGTCCAACTCCTGCAGGGCGGCGTACAGCGTGGTGGATTTACCAGAGCCGGTCGGACCGGTGACCAAAAAGATCCCGTGGGTGTGGCGGATCAGCCGCCGGAAGATCCTTAGATCGCTTGCGTTCATCCCCAACTCGGGCAGGCGGTAGAGTCGGGCCGACTTATCCAGCAGCCGCAGGACAACTCTCTCCCCGTGACAGGTGGGCAGCGAGGAGATCCGCAGGTCCACGACGCGCTCGCCCACCGAGACCGTGGTCCGGCCGTCCTGGGGCAGGCGTTTCTCGGCGATGTTCATCCGCCCGATGACCTTGATCCGGCTGACGATCTCCTCCAGCAGATGCCGGGGCGGCTGCACGAAGTCGTAGAGCACCCCGTCGATGCGCAGACGGATCTGCAGCCGGTCCTCGAACGGCTGAACGTGCACGTCACTAGCCCGGCGCTTGACCGCCTCGAAGAGCACCAAGTTGACTAACTTGACCACCGGGGCGCTGGCCTGGTTGTCCAGTAAATCGCCGGCCTGGGCGATGGCCTCCATGACCGCGTCCACGCCGTCGTCGGGGATGCTCTCGATGACCGTCTCCACCCCACTGGCCTGCTGACTGTAGGCCCGGTTGATCGCCGAGGTGATCTGCTCCGCCGGAGCGAGCACCGGCTCGACCGGCAGCCCCAGGTGTACGCCGACCACGTCCGCAACCGTGAAGTCGGTCAACTCGGCCATGGCCAGCCGCAGCACGCCGGCGCCGCCCTGGAGGCCGATGATCCCGAACCGGCGGGCATAGGCGATCGGGATCCGCTCGACGAACGCGGGGTGGACCTCCAGATCCTCCAGCGTCGCCAGGGTGTCGAGGGCGGGGGCGGGGGCGATGTCCAGTGCGGGAGTGGTGATGGGGGCCACAGTAGTCACTTCGTTTCCCGCGGTTAGCGCATCCACATCGGCTGGTCCGGAGGGAAGTCGGGGTTCTCCAGCTCCGCCTCCTCCAGGGCTCGGGCACTGTAATACTTGAGGTCCCGGAACTTATCGTCGCGCAGGATCACCGGGCGAATGAACGCGAAGATCCGCGAACGGGTGCGCGACGTGCTCGCGCTCTGGAACAACGGCCCGATCACCGGGATCCGGCCCAGCAACGGAACCTCGCTGACCGTGTCCGACTCGTTCTCCACCACCAGCCCGCCCACCACCACGGTGTAGCCGTCGGCCACCTCGACCTCGCCGGAGAAAGAGTTCGTGGTCCGCGGCGGCGGGGCGGTGACCCCGGTCGCCGAGCCGGTGAAGTTGCTGAAGGTCAGCTGGTAGTTCAGGGTCAGGTGATCCCCCTCGGCCACGTGCGGCGTAACCGTCAGCGTGGTACCCGCCGACTCGAAGCCCCCGAACGAAGTCGTGGCCACCGTGTCCGAGGCGTTCACACTGGTGAACGGGGCCTCGTCCACGTTGCGCAAGGTGGCTGAGGTGCTGTCGCTCACCAGGATCCGCGGGGCGCTGATGATCCGGTTGTCCCCGTGGGTGGCCAGGGCCTTGAAGACCACGGGTACGTTGTCGGGCGAGATCAACACCCCGTTGACCCCCACCCCGGGCGAGAGCACCCGCTGGCCGGTCAGCTGATCGAACTCCGAGAGGCCGAAACTCGAGAACAGCAAGTAGTCCCAGCCGTCACCGAGGTCCAGCGCCTCCAGCTCCACGCCCAGGCTCAGCGAGTCGCTCAGGCTCACCGCCACCAGGGTCATCTCGATCATCACCTGCGCCCGGCGACGGTCGAGCTCCTCGATCAACTCGGCCAACTGGCGGTGGAACTCCGGGGTGCCCAGCGCAATGATGGCGTTGGTGGCCTGGTCCTCGGTGAGTACGTAGTCCGGCCCTTCCACCCGCCGGATGCCTTGCGCGGCTTGGGCGGCCTCTTCGATCGGCACCTGGGCCGGCGGCATGGGCGGCACCTGTCCGGGACCGGACTTAACCGGGGGACGGTTCGGACCCGGTGGTGGAATGGTCTGTTCCGCGGCGGATGCCATCTCCGTCGTGGTCTGGCCGGGGACCAGCACCGACACCGTGGCCTCCTCCAGCAGTTGGGTCAGGGTGTCCAGCAGCTCGCCGGCGGTGCGGTTCCGCGGGCGGTAGATCCGCATCCTCCGCACGGCGTCGGGGATCGGCTGATCTTCCTCGACGATCAACTCGGCTATCCGGTCGTGCATGCCCAGAGACGCGGTCACGTACAGGCGGTTGAGCGCGTCGTCGGTGAAGAAGCTCACCGAGTCGGCAGTAAGACCCCGCTGCTTGATGATGACGTTCTCGATGAGTTCGCGGATCCGTTCGACCGAGACGTACTCCGGGGTGTACGCCCGCGTGGGACAGACCACCTCCTGGCCCACGTCAAAACGGCGGATCAGCGCCGTCGCTTCATCGACGTCCTCCTGCAGGCCGGTCACCAGGATCGTGCCGGTGACCAGACCCGGGGTGAGCGTAGCGGAGGTTGCCCCGGCCCGCCGGCGCTGGCCGGGTCTTGTGGTCAGACGCTCGGTCAGGGCGATCAGCTTGGCGGGGTCCTGGTGCCGGACCTCCACCACCTCGGCCACCGTCGGTGCGTCGGGAGCATCGACGAGCTCGACTAGGCGCAGGATGCGGGCGATCACCGGCTCGTAGTCGGTGACGATGAACCCGCCGCGCTCGGGGATCTCGATCAGCGAGGATTTACTGAAGGAAAGAAACGGCTTGATCTTCGCCGCGACGCCCTTGGCGTCGCCCGAGGGAACCGTGACGAACTGGGTAACCACCCGCCCGGGGGTTGACTCCGCTTCGACAGGTCCGTCGCGGATCTCGTCCGACATTCGCCGGACCTCGGCGGCTTTGACCACCCGGTAGAAGCCGGGCAGCTCCGCCGGCACCAGGGCCAGTTCGCGAATCCTGAGCACCGCCCGCAGCAGATCCAGGAGTCGGTCCTTGGGTATCTCAATGTGGCTCGGACGCAGAGTGACCCGCTGGTTCTTGAGCTCGTCGCCGTAGACGATGCGCACGTCCAGGGTCTGGCTGACGTAGTCGACCAGCGCCTCCAGGGCCAGCTCTTCCGGGTAGTCAATGGCGACGACGGAGGGATCGGCGCAGAGTTCCAGTGGGCCCCAGCAAAGCGAGGTGAACAGGGCGGCGACTGCCGCAATGGTCTTGGCTCTGGTCAACCCCGTGAGCGCTCACCTCCGGGAGAACATGGAACTGGTCGGTGTCCGCCCCCCACGCCGGCCTTGGCAGTACAATGTGCACTCAGCGCTAGACTGCTCCACGATGCGCCATACGTTCGGAACCGCGCCCGGACTCACCCCCGGCTACGCATCGGCGTCGGTTGGAGGCAGCACGGTGTCCATGGCTCCGGCTACCGCCTGGCCCGAGTCCGAGGCATACTCCTGCCACGCAGCGATCACCTGGCGATTAGAGTCGGTCAGAATGCTGCCCTGGGCGGCCTCCCACGTGGCCACCGCCTCATCGTGCTGCTCTTCGTTCTCCGCTCCGGAATACTGCAGCCGGAACATACGCCGGGCCTTGCCGTAGTCGTGACGCTGCTCTCCGGTCAAGGCCAGCATGCGGATCGGCATACGCGAGCCGTAGCCGTCCGCGATTATCGCCCAGGTATCCCGCTGACTCTGGGACAGGGTTACGGCCACCTCCATACGCAACGGATTGAGGGAACGTTGCCGGGTCTGTCGCCCTGCTACCAAGGTCCGGCGGGCAGACTGCAGCTGAGCGTCTCGGCCCTCCCGGTGCGGTCCCATACGGATGGACTTCTCTAGCGCGCGCACCGCCGCAGTCCGCGTGGCTATCTCCACATTCCACGCCGCCAAGTTGGCGGCATTGTCCTCGTACCACGCCCGGGTGTCGGCCAGGACGTCTTCGGCCTGAGCCGCGTTGAGGTTCAAGGCCACCAGGGCATCGCGGTCTAGGTCGATCTCGCCCAGCACACCCAGGATGGCTTCGCGCTGCACGGTGCCGACTGCGTCGTACTCTCCGTCTCCGGCCGGCTCGGCCGTCGTCGTCGAGCTTATGTCGAAGTGCCACCATGCCGAGCCGCTCGCCGCGGCGAACACGAACACCACGACGATCATCTTCCAGTTGTTGTGGATGCGGCGCATCAGAGAGTCCTTTCGATTTTTTCGGAACAGTACCAGCCAGAGGCGACCGCGCAGTTCAGCCTCTTCGTCTCACGAGTCTACCTTCACGACAGGGTCGGATCAACCGGGCAGCGGAGTTTTTCTGTACAGACACAGTCTTGACCGCAACAGCGTGTGAACTCGTATTAGGTATAAACCCATGCCCTCCCCCCCACATACCAGGGTTTGCCGCGGCGGATGCTTCCCCATCTTGCCACATAGACTGTTGGCAAAAAAAAGTTTGTGCAGTGAAGGATCATTGTTTTCAATGGGTTAGACGTCTCTCAGATGGCAAATGTCTGACTGGTGGTGGATTCCAGGTTGTCTTGACTTTGAAACGTGGGTATGCTCATGGTATCGGGGAAGGGCAAATCGATTGCTGAACGTATGAAGATGACGCTCTGGTCATGTGGGTTGGCGGTCTGCGCGGTGACCGCCGGCTGTGAAGTGGGGACGCGGCGGGCGGGCTACGAGACCCTCTCCGAGCCGCAGGCCCGCAATGCTCTGCTGGCCCAGCAGCTCAACGATCGGGGGCTCGTCCACGTCGAGCAGGGCGATTGGGAATCTGCCGAGCAGACCTTCCGGGAAGCCCTGGAGGCCGATCTGTTCTATCCCGCCGCGCATAACAACCTCGCCCTGTGTCTGGTGCATGAGAAGCGATTCTATGAAGCCTCCTGGGAGTTTACCTGGGCCTCGAAGCTCGCCCCGCACAGCGCCGAGCCGCGGAACAACCTCGGGCTGGTGCTCGAACAGGTGGGCCGACTGGACCAGGCCCGGGACTGCTATGAACAGGCTCTGGGCATCGATCCGGACAACATCGAGGTCATGGGCCATCTGGCCCGGGTATACGTCAAGAGCGGCGAGGAAGACGGCAAACTGCACGAGTTGCTTGAAGAGCTGGCTCTGGGAGGTAACGAGCAAGGTTGGGACGTCTGGGCGCGGAGCCAGCTCCTCCGGATAGGTGAATAGGGCGCCCGGGCGATGGTGCTATTGAGAGTTGAACGGCAGCCGCCTGAGAGTGGGGGAAGATCCCGCCCGGCTGCCTGGGGTTAAGTGAATACTGTTCTGCCGTACTGACGCGGCGGCGCTGCTTGGTTCGCAACGAGAGCGCCGGTGCGGGTGGGGAATGTAGTGCCCGGATCGAATTCAAACGGCGGTCAACCCTTCTGGAGGTGTGCGATGAATCGACGATGGACCACGGTGCTGATGTGTGCGTTGTGTTGCACGTTCTTCCCCACAGCTTGGCAGCCGCAGGTGTTTGGGCAGGCAACCCTCAATTACGGACAATGCTGCAGCTGTGGCGAGGACGTTCCAGAATGGGATATATACTGTGGGGATACGTGCTGGGAGGATCTCGGCGGAGGATACATGATACTGTGCTGTGTCGATGGCCTCGGTGGTTGGTGCCCGGGGCCCGACAACAATTCGTCGTCGAGCTCACACGATGCGGGGGAACCAACCTGCGAAGGGCAATCTGCCCTGGGACCTGTTTGGGGGGGCAAGGGGAGCACTTTCCTGCGCGAGCTCGATCTCGAGATGCCGACGATCGGGCTGGGATGGCGGCACACGCGAACGTACTACAGCCTGCTGGACTCCACGGACAGCGCCAACAATACGGAGCAGGGCTGGCTGTGGCGGCACGACTACATGGCGGAGTACGTGCCCGACGACACCGGAAACGTCGCGAACACCGATGGCACGATTGTCCTTAGTGCATACAAGACGCTGGGAGTTACCAACGTCGGAACCGGTAGTTGGACCGTCGACGACCACGAGGCGCTCACGTTTAGCCATGTAGCTGACGCAAACGCCTTCGTCCTGGAGCAGGATAATGGAGCGGAACACTGGTTCTACGATTTCGACTACGCCACCACAGCCCTGCGCGGCAAGCTCTTTAGGGTTCGCGACTCCTACGACAACGAACTTGTCTTGAATCACTCCAACGGCCGGCTGAGCAGCGTGGTCGATGCCGGCGGCCACAAGATGACCTACTCCTATGTCAGCGGTGGGGTCAACGACGGCAAGCTGGAGGAGGTCAAGCTCTACGCGACGGAGAGCGATGCGGACAGTGAGGTCAACGCCAACGGCGAAGTCGAGTACATCTACGCCACCGCCGACGGCGGAGCGGACCAGGGATGGACCGCCGGCGACCTGATTCTGGTGACCGTGCGCAAGCGGATGACCTCGGACTTCGGAACGACAGCCTCCTTCGAACGCAAGACCCACTACCGCTACTGGAAGGGCACCTACGACGCCGACACCAACCCCGGCACCGATCACAAGATCAAGTACATTCTTCTGCCGGAGAACTTCGACCGCTTCGCCGCGAGCTACGACTACGATACGGCCACTGATGCCCAGGTGGCTGATTATGCCAACGTCTACACCGAATACGACAGCGACTACCGGGTGTCCGAGCTGGCGCAGCAGAGCGGTGGTTGCTCGAGCTGTGGCGGGGGAGGCGGGGGCGGCCCGGTCGGCGCGACCAGCTTCACCTGGACGGCCAATGGTACGACGCCAACCGACTATAACACCTGGAATCTGCACTGCGTGGTGGACTGGGAGAACGACACCCGGACCATTCTCGACTACAACAAGGCCGGGAAGCTCCTGACCCGGGTCTTCCAGGACGGCGACGACGAGTGGATCGAGCATTATGAGCGGAACGACCACAACCGGCTGACCAGGAGTTTCTCTCCTTCGGCCTGTTCGGACTACGACGAGAGCGCCTACGGCGTAACCACCCGCGCCTCGTCGGGTTTGGTGCGCAGGTTCGATTACTTCGGAAGCGGTGATTACGAGGATCACCTCCAGGCCAAGTTTGTGATGCAGGGCAGCAACGGGGCGCCGGTCAAGCTGGTGGAGTACGATCGGACGACGCCCTCGCGTCCGCACCTGTACACGTCCCGCACCGTCTATCCGGAGACCACCGGCAGCAACGGCCTGACGACAACCTACGCCTACACGTTCTACGACGACATGGACAGCAATGGAATCAAGGAGATGACCATAACGCACCCGAGCGTGTCGGCGGGCAACAACGGCCCGGGCGTCTCGGTGGTGGAGAAGAGCTTCCGGGACAAGTACGGCCGCGTGCGCTGGACACAAGACGGCGAGGGCCACGTGACCTACCGCGCCTACGCCGACGCGAACACCAACGGGCAGTACGCCACCGGCAAGCCAATCCGGACCGTAACGGATGCCGCCACCACCAACGGGTTGGCGTCCGTAATCGACGCCACCTGGGACGGCACGGACTTCGGCTTCGATGATGACGACGACGTGCCCTTCGCCCGCACGGGTAGCGGAGACGCCCTGAACGCGGGCACCAGCGGCCTGGTGAAGGTGGACTACCTGGGCCGCACGCGCAAGGTCACCGACGCCGAGGGCATGGTCACCTGGTACGTGTATACGAACACCCAGACCCACGTCTACCCGGCTTACAGCGCGTCCACGAACAAGTGCGAGCTGCCCTTCCGGATCAACACCCACGACCAGGAGGGACGTGTCGAAGAGGCGCTCGCCATGCCTACCGCCTATTACATCACCACGAACGGCACCAGCCACGAGCCCATCGGCGGCTACAGTGGAGCAGGTCAAGGACCCTCGGTCAAAACCACGTACACCTACAACCTCGCGGGACAGTTGACCACCACCAAGCGCTGGCACGATGTCCCCACCATTGGGGGCTCCACGCGCTACACGCACTACTACCAGACCGATCGCACCTACGACGACATGGGACGGCTGGAGTATGTCTTCGCGGACGTAGCTGACGAATCGCCCCAGGACCGCGAACAGATCACCCAGCGCATCTATGATGTCATGGGGAGGGTGATCGAGACCAGAATGGGCGTGAGCGACGAGAATCACGACGCAGCCACGTCGAATGGCGTGCCCACCCTGTACACCGTCTCCAAGACGTATTACGACGACCCGGACTCTGACTCCACGCCGGAGCACGGGGTGGGCGACGGGAGGACGTCATGGACGCTGAGCTATTACGGCACCGGGGGGAGCGACCACACCGACACCGAGTACCGCTACGACTGGCGCAACCGGCGCTGCCTGACCCTGCCCCCGGACAAGCCCTACACGCTGGTGGCCTACGACAACCTGGGGCGAGCGACCGCCTCGGCATCCTACGAATCATCCTCCGGCCTGGATCCCGGGGACGATCCAGCCGCCACCGAAGCAGCCAACCGCCTCTCGCTGAGCAAGAACCACTTCGACGAGATGGGCCGGGTATACCAGACCGAGCGCTTCATGGACCCCACCGACGGCACGCCGGGCGACGCCCTGACCACCAACACCTACTACGATCGCCGCAGTCGGGTCTGGGCCACCGACGCACCCAACAGCGGGGTCCACTTCACCGAGTACGACGGGGCTGTCCGGCGGACCGCGACCTCCCAAGGCACGCAGTTCGACAGCAGCAAGTACACCAGCAACAAGCCCGACTACCCGGACAACGACGAGGGGATCGTGGCCAGGACCGAGTACACCTACGACGAGGTGGGCCACGTGCTCACCGCCACGCGCAAAGAGCTCAACCACGACGACACCAACGGCATGGGCACTGGCGACTTCATCCGCAGCTACACCTACAACTGGTACAATAGCGCCAACCAGCGGACCGACACAGCCCACTACGGCACCAACGACGCCGGCGGGGCCTGGAAGGACGCCTCGCCCCCGACCTACGGGGCCAGCGCCCCGGCGCGTAGCGACACGGTCCTAGTGACCAGCCGCACCTACCGAAGCAGCGGCAGGCCCAAGGACGTCACCGATCCCCGCGGCATCGTCACCCGCCACAGCCAGGACGACCTGGGCCGGACCACGACCAAGACCGAAGACCAGGGCGGCGGCAAGCTCAACCGTAAGACCAAGTACGCATACAACGGCCAGGGCGCCCTGGTCACGATCACCGCCGACCTGACCACCGATCAGGTCACCGAGTACGTCTACGGCGACGACGCCAACGCCCGCTGGGTCACCAAGATCAAGTACCCAGCCACCGACACGGACAACGGCAAGACCCTCGGCCAGCCCAGCGACGAGACCTACGACCGCCTCGTGTTCGCCTACAACCTGGACGGCACGGTAGCCACGCGGACGGACCAGAACGGCAGCGTGCTGACCTACGCCTACGATAGTCTGCGCCGCAAGACCAGCGAGAAGGTCACCACCGTGGGCACCGACGTGAGCACCGACGTCCGGGCCGTCACCTGGGCGCTCAACAACGATGGCGACGTCGAATACCTTACCACCCACTCGGACACCACCCCGGACACCTCCACCTGGACCGACGCGGTTACCCAGATCAAGAACACCTACGACGCCGCTGGCCACCTCACCAAACAGGAGCAGGAGTTCGACGGTAAGGTGGACGGCAGCACCAAGGCCGTCGAGCTCAGCTACGCCACCGACTACACCTCATCGGGCAACTACAGCCGGCTCGAGTACGTCGAGTACCCCGACGGCGAGAAGATCTGGCGCGGGTACACCCACAGCGACACCGCGGGCACCTTCCAGGACACCATCAACGACGAGTTCTCCCGCGTGGGCCAACTGGCCTTCGGTGACGGCAGCATCGGCGACATCATGGCCCAGTACGACTTCAATGGCATGCGCCGCATGGTCCGCCGTAGCCACACCGCCGACAGCGGCTGGGCTGGCAACGACACCCGCGCCGACCTGTGGCACGACACCTCAGGCACATACGCCGGACTGAACCAGTTCGGGCGCATCTATGACGTTCGGATGGAGGAATACTCCGGCTCCACGTCCATCTTCGACGGACGCTGGTATGACTACGACCGCAACGGCAACCCCACGCACATCTACAACCGCAGCGACTATTCGAGGTCCATGGACCTCACCTATGACAACCTCGACCGGCTCACCTACGTGGATGAGGGCTTCTCGAGTGGCGGCGAGGTCAGCAGCATGAACGGGCTGAAACTCGACTACGGCATGGACCTGCTGGGCAACCTGACCGCCACGGCCGGAGGCTTCAATCAGAACGGCACTACCAACGGCGTCCTCACCCACGCGGTCAACGCCGCCAACGAGATCACCACGCTGGACCGGCCCAATCCCGCCGGCCAGCCCAAGTTGTACTACAATCCCTTCACCACCTATAACTTTGGCAAGACGCGAGTGGGATCCTGGAGCCTCTCCTCCGGCAAGCTGAACGTGGTTGGGCTGGGCACCGAGGGTGGGGTCAACCGGGCACGGGTCGACTCGTTTGATTACTTCGGGGAGGGGACCATTGAGGTCAAGATCACCTTCTCATCCGCCAGCTCCGCCGCGGGCGGCGTCACCCTCCAGCACACCGGATCCGCGTTCACCGGCTATGCGGTGCGGGTGGACACGGCAGATTCGGTCGGCCTTTACGAGTACGGTAACGGCTATATGGTCGGTGGAGCTTTGGCCTCCGCTTCGGTAACCATCGACGCCGACACCGAGTACGTCCTCCGCGTGCGGGTGATGCAGCGTCACGTGGACTTCGAGGTGCTCGATTCCTCGTACAACCGCCTCGGCGGGAGCAGTTGGGACTCGTCCTCCGATTTCGAGCGAGGCATGATCGGCTTGTACGTCGAGGGCGCCAGCGCCGACGAAACCACCTTCGACGACTACACCCTTACCCGCAACGACGCCGGCCAGACCAACCCCGCCGCACCGCGCTGGGCGTCCTCGGCGGAGACCACTCTGGCCAGCGGGACGCTGACTGTGGAGACCCCCACCTATGGCGGCAAGACGGTCCTGGACTGGGCCGGGGACGACGCCTACATCGCCCAGGCTGACATCGATCCCAACGGCGGGGACTGGGCAGAGCTGATCTTCCGCTACGCCGATCCGGACAACTATTGTGCGGTGAGCATCGATACCAACGGTCCGAACGTAAAACTTCTCAAGGTGGTCCGCGGGGCGGAGTCCACCCTGGCATCGACAACCTACACACTACCCGGGTCCTGGCCGGCGACGGTCAAGGTCAAGGTGACCTCCGGCGACGCGGTGACCGTCTGGGTCGATGGCGTCCAGAAGATCACCTACAGCAGCGGCCTGGACGTAGCCGCCGGCGGTGTTGCCCTGTCTTCCGAGAGCGCCCAGTTCGACAACGTCAAGGTGGGCTACGACACGTCCGGTGCCGACGACGTGATCGACGACTACGTGGTCGACGAAGCCTTTGCCGGCACCAGCATCTCCCCCACCCACGACTACGCGGGCAACCTCACCGACGACGGGACCTACAAATACGTCTACGACGCCTGGAACCGTCTGGCTAAAGTGACAGCGCAATCTGACACCGACATCACCCTCCAGACCGCCAAGTACGACGGCCTGGGCCGCCGAGTCGAAAAAGTGGTGACAAATTCCGGTGACCACGATGGTACTTGGCGTTATTATTACCATGGACACCAGATCGTGCAGGCTGACGACGGATCGGGGAATCTGCTCATGCAGGTCTACCACGGCACGCAGTACATCGACGAGGTTGTGGGCTTGCGCCTGCCCCACGGCCGGGCCTACGTCCACCAGGACGCCAACTGGAACGTCACCAGCATGACCGATCTAGCCGGCAAGGTGCTGGAGCGTTACTACTACTCGCCCTACGGCGAGGTGGAGGTGGTCGCGGACACCTACTTCGGCGACTACGACGACGATGGCGACGTGGACTCCGACGACGCCGACGACCTGTGCAGCAACGGCGGCGAATGCGCCTGTCCGATGACCGCGTCGGTCTCGGGCGATTGTCGGATCTTCGACTTTGACTGCGACGGCGACCTGGACAACGCCGACGAGAACACCCTGGAGGACCTCTACGCGGGACGGTCGGCAGCCATGCAGAACCGCCGCATCCCCTCAACTACCTCCAGCCCCGCGGGCAACCCCTTCCTCCACCAGGGCTTGGCCTTCGACGTCGAAATCGGCTCCTACCAGAACCGGGCAAGACAATACAGCCCAACACACAAACGGTTCATGCAAAGGGATCCTTTGGGGCTCCGACCGGCGGCGACGAGCGGCCGTCGTGCCGGCATGCATCTGTATTCCTACACCGCCTGCAACCCTGTGAATCGCGTGGATCATGCGGGATTGTGGCCCGATTACCCACCTCCTGCTACGAACCCCAGGTTCTGCGATTGCTTCGCAAAGGATGGTTGTTCTTTCTGTGGCGATTTGCCGAAATGTCCATGCTCGCAGCCTAGCGCCGGTTCCGGATGGGGAGAGCCTGAAGAACCTACACTTCATGATGGTGCAGCCAAGTGTGTTCGTTCTACGCCTGCAGAACCAAACGGAAGCGGTCAGCAATGCTGCTACGATACACAGAAGAAACTGATCACGGAGGGGTCAGGTGCTGGGACTCCAGATAGATACCACGCTGATGAGTTTACGCTCGGACACACGATATTCGACGTACTTCCCTACTTTATTTGTCCGCAAAGCGACTATCACAAGGGACGTCCGCCCAACAATGGCAACAAATGCGCTGACAATGTTGTTGACGGTGAGTAGCTAGCGCAACAAACGTGGACCTGCCGATACTGTCATGCGTGAAACCCACAGGCACTGCCGGAGAACTGGAGCGGCGTCGGCGGAGAGCCGTCGCGCTGCTGGACCAGGGGCGTGGTGTTCAGGGGATCGCCCGCATCGAACGTTGGCGGAGCAAGGACTGGCCGCGTATGGAGAAGGGCGTGACGAAACAGCCAACCTTGCCTTTCCCGACGAGAGCAGCTTCATGCGTACGTGGGCGGATCACCAAGGATCAACTCTCATGACGGATGGTACTTATAACGGCGGATGGTCACCATGAGATCGCGTCTATTCTCGCTGTCAAAGCACCCGAGGGCTTGGGCCGCAGTCGCCGTTGTCGCGGGTCTGCTCGTGCTGTTGTGCCTTAGACCCGGAACGAGAAACGCAAAGCCGTCTGCTGGTAGCCGCTTCGTGCACAATAGGTGCCAAACAGTCTGCTCGGACGGTGAAGTGCCCGCGTATCCACCTCTCTTTGCCATTCGGACCAAAGGTAAGAGAGGATTCATCGATATCATGGGGGACATTGTGATCCGTCCGCAGTTCGCCAGGGTCGAGGACGTTTTCTATGGCAGGCTCGCCTACGCCAGTTCAGGCGGGCTATATGGCTATATCAACCGCGAGGGAGAGTGGGCTATCCAACCGGAGTTCTATGTTGTACAACCTTTCAGTGAGGGTCGCGCGCCCGTCATGATTGACGGGAAGTGGGGATACATCGATGAGACTGGCGATGTTGTCATTCCGCCCCGTTATGATTCAGTACGGCCTTTCTGTGAGGGTG
>JAAEQG010000101.1 GCA_024231775.1 bacterium | reverse complement strand
CGGTGGATGTCAAGGTAGTTGTCGCCTGAATCTGCTTCAATCTGCTTATCCCAGATCGGCTTTCTCGGTCGGTCTCCTTTCAGGATTGAGTCGAACGGCACCGACCGGTGTCCAATTCCGGGTTGCTCCGGCCCAGCGCTCCGGATGGCGGCGTCGGGCCTTCTCGTAGACAGCGTCGCGGTTCTCGAGGATCGCTTCCTGACGCCCGAGATGTCGGTCCTCGGGTGTGAGGAAGCGGATGGCGCTGTGCAGATGCTCGGTGTTGTACCAGGCGACGAAACCGGCTACCCATGCCCTGGCTTCTTGGAGACTGGCAAACGGGCGGGAGGGGTAGTTGGGCCGGTATTTCATGGTCCGGTACAGGGCCTCGGAGTACGGGTTGTCGTCGCTGACCCCGGGCCGACTGAACGACGCGATCACCCCCAAGCTCTGAAGTGTGGCGAGCATGGTGGAGCCCTTCATGGGGCCGCCGTTGTCGGCGTGAAAGACGATCCCTTGGGGATCGATGCCGAGCTCGTCACAGGTCGCGCCGAACAGCGAGGCGGCGTGCTGCGCCGACTCTTCCGGATGCACCTGCCAGCCGACGATCTTGCGACTCCAGATGTCCACGATCATGTACAGGTAGTAGAAGATCCCGCGCACCGGGCTTCTCATGTAGGTGATATCCCAGGACCACACCTGGCAAGGTCCGGTGGCGAGGTGCTCGCGTGGTCGCCGCGAGGTGGGTGGGCGGGAGGGTTGCCGATGGACCAGCTGCTGGTGCTCGCGCAGCAGCCGGTAGAAGGTGGACTCGGAGCCGAGGTAGGTGCCCTCGTCGGCCAGGCGGGGAACGATCTGATTCGGCGACAAATCGCGGTATTTCGGGGAATTGACCACGTTGAGGATCTCGCGCTGTTCGGCTGGCGAGAGCTTGTTGCGCGGGGCGCTTTTCGGACCGTCACGCCGATCATCGCCGCCACCCTGCTCCCTCCACCGCCCGATCGTGCGGACGCTCAGGTCCAGCACCTCGCAGGCCGGCTGAAGCCGCGCTCCGGCGGCCACCGCCTCGTCGATCAGCTTGAGGATCATCTGCCTCTCCTCGGCCCGGTGTTGTCGGCCTCGTCCCCCCAGATTTCCTGGGCTTTTTTTTTCAGAATCAACAGGGCCGCCGCCTCGGCAAGAGCCTTGTCTTTGCGCCGCAGCTCCTTCTCCAACTCCCGCAGCTGCCGGGCTTGAGGCGAGCTCTTCGCCTTGCGCTTCTGCTCACCGCCGAGCGCCGAAAGCATCGCGCCACGCCACTCATCAAGCTGCGCCTGGTGCAAACCCTTGCGGCGCAGGAAGGCTCCGAGCTGCTCCTCGGACACAGAGCTCGCCTCCACCACCGCGGCCATCTTCTCCTCCGCGCTCCAATCGCGGGGTCGCTTCTTCATCGGCTTGTTCATGGCCGTGATCCTATCCGTGCCGGCCTCGCGAAGCCACCGCGAGAGGGTCGTCTGGCCGATGCCCACCTCCTGGGACAAGGCGTTGGCGCTCGGGCCGCCCGGAGACGCCAGCCGCCGTACCATCTTCGCCTTGAAGGCTGTCGAGTACGCCACCATCGAATTGTCCTTTCTGCCACACTTCTTCCACCTGGGACTGTCCTGGCAAAGCCGCACATGGTGGCCGAGAAGAGCTGGGCGGCCACAGCACCGGGTGTTGCCGATCCAACCACTTCGGGACCGAGCACCAGTCCCGCGCCGTCCAAGTACTCAGGCCAAGATTTCCAGTAAAGGGGGGGCACTGCCGAGGTCCTGGCGCACCCGCCCGGCGGCCGGCCGTTGCACCACACGGCAAAGGCCCCCCCTCTGGAGCAGCAACTCGTGATCACCACTCCGCCTCAAGACACATGGTCAGGGGCGTCTGCTGCCCCGCCCAGCTCAGTTCCGCGATCGCCTCCTGAAGGTAGTTGCCTCGGACCCGCTTGATGACCGCGTGAAGCTGAAGCGGCACCGCCAGCGGGTGCCCGGAGTCCCACATCGGCGGAGCATCCGCAGGCAGAGGAACAGAAGCCGCGATATCGCCGAGACGTTGGTCGAGGCGAGTCAGCTGCAACACCACCTCGATCGCCGATCTCTTCGCCTCCTCGACCATCAGCCAGGTCAACAGTTCCAGCACGTTGAGGGGGTTCATGAGGTTGGCGCTCCTTCGCCGTCGGCACCCTCGCACGCCTGATCGATGGTGCGGAACTGGTCCCGCAGATCCGCATCGGTGAGCTGGGCGGCTTCGCGCAGATAGGCGATCGTCTCGCTCAACAGGTCGGACCGGACCCAGTGGATCGTGCCCCACAGATTGGCCGCGGTGTCCTTGGGGATCCGGTCCTCGTTCATCTCCGCAAAATCGGGCGGCAGCGCAATGGTCGCCGCTATCTCAGCGAGACGGTGATCAAGACGGGCGATCTCCAAGGTGATCTCGAAAACGGCCTCGGAATGACTACGTATGGTCCTCATCGGATGTCGCTCCTGCCCCCATCGATCTTCGGGTCAATCGAGGCGACAACTACCCTGACACAGGGGGACATAGTGCACGATCGTGCTGGGAGCGCCGGCTTCCAGCCGGCCCGTGGGCAAAGCCCACGTATG
>JAAEQG010000100.1 GCA_024231775.1 bacterium | reverse complement strand
TGGAGCGGACTGGCCGGAGCGAGGCCGGTCGGCGGCGCTTCGAGCGCGAAGTCGAGCTGGTGGCCCGCCTCCAGCATCCGCACATCGTCTCGGTGATCGATTCGGGCATTCACCAACACCGGTACTACTACGTGATGGACTATGTGGAGGGGGGGCGGCTCGACGAATCCCTGGCACCGGGCACCTGCGAAGTACACGCGGCCCTGCACATCATCAGTCTAATCTGCGACGCGGTGGACTTCGCCCATCAGCGCGGAGTGCTGCACCGCGACCTCAAGCCGTCCAACATCCTGATCGACGAACGCGGTGATCCCCGCCTGCTGGACTTCGGTCTGGCCAAGGCCTTTGACCCCGCGTCGCGTTCCGGGCTGGACCTAACACTATCGCAGCCGGGCCAGCTGCTGGGGACTCTGGGGTACATGTCCCCCGAGCAATCGCGCGGGCAGTTCGGAGAAATGAGCGTGCGGAGTGACGTCTACTCGATCGGCGCGCTGGCTTACGAGCTGATCACCGGCGCCTTGCCGTGCAACCTCGAGGGCGCGCTGGGCGACGTGCTCGAGCGCATCGCCACCCTCGAGCCTGCGCGCCCTTCAACGCTACGCCGCGAGATCGACGCCGATGTGGACGCCATCCTGCTCAAAGCCCTGGAGAAATCTCCCGCGGAGCGCTATCCGACGGCGGCAGCGTTTGGTGAAGATCTCCGGCGCTATCTCGCGAATCAGACCATCACTGCCAGGAGGGCGAGCGTGATGACCCGCGCGGCGCGGTGGACACGGCGGAACCGCGCGGTGGCGAGCGTCGGCGGCGCAGCTCTGCTTGCACTGTTCGGGCTTACGGTGGTGTACCTAGTCAGCCTGGCCACCCAGCGCGACGCCGCCCGCGGTGAGGCCGAGAAGGCACGCCTCACTCTAACCTGTATGGAGAACATGCTGGCCACCTTCGACCCCAACATCGCCCGGGGCGTCGACGTCGCCGCGTCGAAGCGGAGGCTTCGCGAGTGGGTCCGCGGACTGGACGAGTTCGCCCATCAGCCTGAGATTGCCGCCGCGGTGCGTCAGCGTTTCGCTCGGTGCTGCCTTGATCTGGGGCTCTACGAGGAAGCCGAGAACCTGCTCCGCGAGGCCATGGAGTTGCGCCGCCAATCGCTTGGCGACGAGCACATCGAGACAGCCGCAGTAGAGCACGACCTGGCCCGCGTGCTGCACAAGCAGAACAGCTACCGAGAGGCTGAACGCCTGCATCGCCATGCCCTGCGCGTCCGTGCTGAGACATACGGCGAAGTCCATGCCGCGGTAGCGGAGAGCCAATCCGACCTGGCGTGGCTGCTCAAGGACCGCGGCAAACTCACCGAAGCCGAGCCGCTGTATCGTCGCGCGCTGGCCTCCAGGCGGAAGCTGCACGGGGCGGAGCATTCCGACGTCGCGAACAGCCTGAACAAACTCGCCCAGTTTCTGGTTCAGTTCGGGGATTACGCCGAGGCCGAACCACTGCTTCGCGAAGCCCTCGCCATGCGCCAGCGAATCCACGAACCACGTCACACCGAGATCGCGACCAGCATGGCCAACCTGGGGACGTTGTTGAGATCGCGGGGCAAGTTCACCGAAGCCTTGCCTCTACTACGCGACGCTCTGGAACTCCGCCACGAACGGCTCGGCGAGCATGCCACCACCGTGGCGAGCCAAAACCAGCTTGGGCTACTCCTGAGAGACATGGGCGAATACGACGAAGCGGAGCAGATCCTTCGCCAGGCCCTGGCCCTGCGCGTCAAGCTCCTGGGCGACCAACACGAATTCGTCGCCGTCAGCAAACACAATCTCGCAATCGCGCTGCAGGCTCAGGGCAAGTACGAGGAAGCGGAACCGCTCTATCGTGATGCCCTGATGCTGCTGAAACGGACGCTCCGGGACAAGCAGCACCCCAAAATCGCTTCCTGCCTGAACAGCCTCGCCAAACTCCTGCACGAAACCGGACGCTGCGGCGAGGCTGAGCGCTGCGCGGACCGCGCGCTAACCATCCGCAAAAGAAAGTACTCCGGCCAGCCCAACCATCCGGAGATCGCCGCGTCGTGCCTGACGCTGGGCGGGATCCTGCTCGACCGCGGGAAGTTCGCCGAAGCTGAACCAGTGCTGCGAAGCAGCTACGACATCATCATGCGTCTCCCGGACCGAGACGGGCGCCGCACGACTGAGACCGTACAGCGGATGGTTGAGTTGTACGAGGAATGGAACCGACCAGACCAAGCCGCCGAGTATCGCGCCATGCTGCCCGAGGCGGCCAACACGCCACCCGCAGAATCGCAGTCGACAGGGCGACAGGGTTCGATCAGCGCTGCCGCCGCCACACCGCCAGCCCGCCAAGTCCGACCAGGAACGCGGTACCGGGCTCGGGGCACATCAGCGTGAGCACCATGCCGTCGTCCACGTCATTGGCAGTATCAAAACTCCACTGCACATCGCCAAAGCCGGCCCCGTCGTCCTGATAGCCGATCGTGGCGCTGGCCCCGCCGCCGGCCCGCGGCTGTTCGATGTCGGCGTAAAGGAACTGAGCGTAGATGCAGCCGGCCCGCGTCGTCTCGTCGAAGATCTGTATCTGGAACCGTGACGTATCCTCGCTGTCGGCAAACTGCCGGTCGTGCCATTGGATGATCAGGCGATCCGCGTCTTCCCGAACGTAGATGTCCCCCATGGTGTTGCCGATGTCGTCCCAGAAAGCCAGCAACGCCTGCCCGCCGCCGAAGGCGCTGTTGCTGGGCAGCGGCGCGTTGAGTGGGGCTAGGTTGGTGTCGGGCGGATTGTCAAACCCCACGCCACCATTGTTGGCGATCACGATGTCCCCGGCGGGCAGCACCGTGTTGCCGATCGCGGTGCTGTAGATGGTCTCATCTTCTTCTCCCAG
The DNA here is from genome assembly GCA_024231775.1 of bacterium. Taxonomy (GTDB): domain Bacteria; phylum Planctomycetota; class Phycisphaerae; order UBA1845; family UBA1845; genus JAAEQG01. The sequence goes on along the minus strand of JAAEQG010000100.1, from coordinate 5,645 downwards.
CCCCAGCGCGGTCCCGGTCACCGAGATGTCGATGAAGGCGCCCGGCTGATCATCAACGATCACCAGCGGCTGAGCTGTCGCCACGCCCGAACAGACCAGCATACCTGCGAACATCCACGCAATGCTTCTTTCTGCGTTCATGAGACACCTCACTGAAAGGTCCTACTCCTCCGACCTGTGGGGCTCTGGCCAATCCACGGGTAGCACGCCACTTGCGCGCATCGTATCGTGCCTCTCCGCCGGCCAAGGAATGATACTGCGAAGTGCCCGGCTTCTCTGCCCCTGAGCCAAACCGGAGACGCCTCCATTGTACTGACTCCCCACGTCCGATACAAGACAAGTCCCGCCGGTCGCACCGCACGGGTCATGAATGGTCACGATACTCGTGTGGCTGAGCAGGTCCGGCAGCACAATCTCGCGATCAAAGTGGGCCTGGATCACTGGCCGGAGGAACGGCCTGCTGGTCCTCTTCCTGGAGGGCGCGCTCGATCTCGCGGTCGACCGTCGGACTCTTCAGCGAGTGTTCGCTGATCAGCAGGACAACCTTGTCGCGGACCCGGATGGCGTCATTGATCTCCCGGTAGAGGTCCTCGCCGATGCGAACGACCTGGGAAGCCTTGGTGATATAGCAGATAAACTGCTACAGACCGTCAAACGCTTCCTGGAACGCCCCGAAGTCGCCCAGGTCGATGTCACCGTCGTTGTTGGTGTCGCCGATAACACAGCACGGCCCGCTGTACAACGCCGGATCACACGGCGGAGCGGTGCACACGCCGGTGAAACAGCTCTGGAACACTTGATGGTCCGTCCAGTCCACGTCTCCATCGAAGTCAAAATCACCAAAGTCCAGCGTGTCACATTCGTCGGGGATGCCGTTGCTGTTGCAGTCCACGCTGGTCCCATCTGCGATGTCGCAGTCGTCCAACACGTCGTTCCCGTTGCAGTCGGGGAACTCCGCTGGAGAGACCCCGAGACCGGTGCGGCACAGCGCGAAGGCATCCAGCTTGATGTCAGTCGTGCTGCCTGTTGTCGCCCCGTTGCTGGCTGGTTGCACGCTGAAGTAGTCCATGCGCCGGGCGTTGGCATCCAAGCGCGTGGTCACCACCTTTAGGTCCCCATCGACGTACACGCTCACCGTATCGTTCAGGTTGTTTAGCTCCACCTCGACGTCGTAACACGCGTCCAACATGAGCGTCACGCCGGTGCTGAGGAACTTGGGCCCAACCGGCCACTCCGGGTTGCGGATCATGATGTAACCAGGATCAACGTCGTCTTCCAGCGAGGCATAGGAAACGAACTCGAGTTGGGTGACCGCCCGTCCGGCGCCCTCGGCGTCCATGACGAAGAACTCCCAATCCCACTTTGAGTCGATCCCCAGGCCAATCTTGAAGCTGAAACTAAGGGCGTAGATCTCCTCAGCGGGCGCCAGTACGCCGTCATATGGCTGGAAGTACTCGCTGGCCAGATACCCATCGGTAGAGTCTACAAGCCCGGCGTCCACGCTGACCTTGACCGTCTGGTCCGAACTGGCTCCGGTCTCACAACCGCGCCGATCGACGATGGCGGTGCCCTCCGGGTTGTCCCAGTAAACGCCGTCTCCCTCAGGCCAGGGAACATAATCGATGGTGTTCATCAGCCGGTTACGACTGAAGGGCGGGTTCGGCAGAAATCCGTCCCAGAGGCTTGTGCAACGGGTGACATCGCACTCGTCGGGTCGGCCGTTGGTGTTGCAGTCCGCGCTGGTTCCGCCCGCAAGATCGCATTCGTCGGCATACAGATTTCCGTTGCAGTCCGATTCACACTCGTCGGGGATTCCGTTGGTCTGGCAGTCCACACTGGTGCCGAAGTCGATGTCGCACTCGTCGGGACTCTCGTTCTCATTGCAGTCATTACCGGCCAACTCGCACTCGTCCGGGATGGTGTTGTTGTTGCAGTCGTTTCCAGCCAATTGACAATCATCCGGAGTGCCGTCTCCTTGGCAGTCGAGACTGGTTCCCCCGGCGATATCGCAGATGTCCAGAAAACCGTTCGGCTGGCAGTCGTCCTGCGGCTCGCACTCGTCGGGGACCGCATTGCTATTGCAGTCGTCGCTGCCCCCACAAAGCGGGGTACACCCCGGCGCACCACAATCAATATCACACGCATCCTCGATATCGTTCGCATTGCAATCAAACGCGACAAAGGAGAACGTGAATGTCATGGTCGCCGCCGACGAACTGATGTCCCGGAAATAGGCTCCCGACGCCGCCCCGCTCCACCAGCCGGTGTTCGGGTTCGTCTGCGGCGTACACTCCGTGTACGAAGGCGCCGCCCATAGATCCGCCGAATCGCCGTAGTTGCGGTTGTTCTCCAAGTCCCAGTCCCCATCCGCCTGCACCAGGGTGACCTGATAGTGGTACTGCGGAGTCATCTGCTCGTAGTCGTTGTTGCCGTTCTCGTCCACGTGCCAGATCGCCACACCGCGGTCCGGGATATTCAAATCGCGCCCCGACTTCTGACGGTTCTCCACCATGTAATACTCTGTGGTCGACCCGGGACGCAGATACTTGTAAACCGTATTGACGCCCGCCGTCACGCCCAGCCCGGTCTGGCCGGTGGTTAACTGAATAGTGTTGGTCCACCCCGCGTCCTCTTTCATATAGGCACAGGGTTCGCAAGGGTTGGTATTGCTCGCCCCAAAGCACATCAAGCAGAAGTTGCCTACGCCCGTCGATTCATACCCATAATCGTACAGGTCCGGCCAATAGCAGATCATGTGACCGTTCTCGTGGCAGAACGTGCGCAGTTGGAGTGACCACCCTATGTCGGTCATCTGGTACCGCTCGGTGGACACGCCATCACGGTTGAAGGAAATCCACCCGCTATGGGGCCACAGTCCCTCAGACCAGAGGTTGTTGCACGGGCCGGCGTAGAACAGATTGACCGCGTCGATAATCCCATCGCCGTTGGAATCGTACTGACTGAAATCGAACCCCCCGGCGTCCAGAGCGTTGAGCGCCTCCAGCACCAAGTCACGCGCCCTGGAGTAGTCCGGATCCTCGTACCAACTCTTGGGGAGGGAGGCTCGGTAGTACGCGGTCGGAACGTAGTTGGTGTAGGTGAGATTACCGTCCGACACCTCGTAGAAGTAGTCGCGAACCGATCCGTTGTTTCCGTACCCTGAGTACCCGATCTGATTGCAGTAGTTGTCTATTCCGCTGGCGGGGATCGTCCACGGATCGTCCGAGAAGTCCACCAGCAGGGTGATGCCCTGCACGTTACCCGTGGACGGCACACCGCGCAGTCCGCGGCCCCCGGGTATGGCCGCTAACACCTCATCACGCTGTTTGTCCTGGCGGGCCTGGGCGGCGGCGATCTTCGCGTGCGCCGACTCACGATTGATCCGCAGGTGCGATGCCACGTCCAAGTCCGCGGGCTTCGCCGCCGCAGCCGCCACCCCAGTCGAAACCAGTTCGCTACCGTCCGCCGACAGCCGCGCATAGCAGCCCACCCCGCTGAACGGATCGCGCACCAGCGTGTAACCGTCAAGCGACTCGACCACCCGGTAGAATTCGTCACCCCAGATGCGAACCGTCACCGACGTGCCATCCGGCTGGGGCAGGGTGAACTCCTCACCGGAAACCGCGTCAGCCCGCGCCTGCCCCGCCAAGCAACCGACCGCCAGCAACATGGCACAAAGCACGAGTCCCGTAGTCCCCAAGTCGAACATCCGCCTCATGCTTCTTCCTTTCGTCTGATTCAGCCCCGCCCTGTCATCATCCCAAGACTCATCAAGATCAGCGCGGCGACCATTGTCTGGGCCGCGCTGGGGGACATCCTGAAGTCGAAGCTCGCCCTGGGGAACCGGGATCTCCCACTTATACCGATATTTACGGGTTACCAGACCCCAAGTGTGCATCCTATCCGAGTGGCCTGCTCGATTCAACCAAAAACGGCCTCCGTCTCCGTCGACCACGCCCGTTTCCCTGCTCCAACTTGCCACTCCTGCCACACGCCACCCGGACAACGATTCTGGCCCGTCACTGCACGTCGATCTCGAAGCGGTGCCAGGCTCTGTACGCAGCGATAGGCATCACCGCTCGGTAGGGAACCCTATCAGGCGGATAGTCCGTTCGATTCACCCCCGCCAGCCCACGGAACAACGCTGCTTGAAGCTCAAGGAACGGGTGATCGATTCAAGAGCTCTCATTCCCGATCGCGCGCCATGTACTTGTGGTAGAGAACCCCGAAGCGTTCCCGTTCGAGCGAGTCGGTGTGGTCCTCGGACGAGTGGACCGGCGTGGCCCTCTTCGTGAGGCATCCGCCAGGCATCCTCGTCGTGCTCTTTGACAACTGAATACAGTCCCACACCGCCGCGTCTACAGGTGGCGGCGATGGAGTGGATCGTGACTGCCCGATGGCCGTCGCTCACGCTGCCGGAGAACGTCCAGTCCTTCCGGCCGATCACCACGTGACGCATGGCTTGCGCCGACGCATTGTTGGTGCTCTCGCAGAGGCCACGTCTTCGGCGAAACGACCGCTCTGGCGCCATTGCCGGGACCGCCTATTCTGGCGATTCGGGGTTCTTGTGGATGAACCATGGTTCCAGGTGCGAGCCCTGGCAGCCCACTGCCGCATGCTGAGATCGGCCCGGACCGTCAGCCGAAGACAGCACCGAAGGCCCGTATGAACCATCGAGCAGCTGGAACGGTACACGCAGGACCGCGTTACCCAGGCCAACATCCGTGGTAGTAGGAGCCGTCTACCACCGACACGGCTGTGCGTGCGGAAAAAGCGTCCACGCGAACACGTGGTCTGTTACAATAGGGTGCTCTGCCCAACGGCGGAACAGCGGAGGAAAGGAGGCGTATCGGACCATGCTCAAGGGAAGGTTCCTTACTCTAAAGATGGCGCTTGGGCTCTGCGCAGTCGCGGCGGGAACATCGCCCACCTTGGCCGGCGAAGACCACCGTACCCCGATCGCGTGTACCGAATTCGACGAAGGAAAGGACGGACTGTGCGGGCACGCAGTGGCGGGGATGGCTCGGTTCCAGCGCGAGCGCGCCCTCCTCACGCAGCAGCGCGAGGATAGTGACGACACTGACGTCACCCATTGCCTCCTCGACATCGAGATCACCCTCAGTCCCAATACCGTCACTGGGTCCAACACCATCGACGTCACCAGCCGGATCGACGGCCTGACCGAGATGACTTTGGATCTGTTCAGCGACATGACGGTGGACGCCGTGTCGGTCAATGGAGGCCCGGCAGCCTACACACGTCCGACCGATCAGATCGTCATCACCCTCGACCAAGCTTATGACACCGGACAGAGCTTCCAGATCAAGGTTGACTACCACGGTGCGCCCTACCACCTGTCCGCCGCAGCGGGTTACTCTGGCACGCACGGCTCACCCCCGGTGGACATCGTGGCGTCGCACAGCCAACCGTATAACTCCCCCGCCTGGTGGCCCTGCAAGGAAGCGATCGACGACAAGTTCACGTTGGACATGTGGGTCACTGTTCCCGACTGGATGATCGTGGCGTCCAACGGCCTGCTCCAGGGCACCGATGTGGTTGCGGGCGGACGAAAGCGCTACCGCTGGTACGAAAGCTACCCCATCTCAGTTTACCTGGTTTCCATTGCGGCGACTAACTACTCCACC
>JAAEQG010000099.1 GCA_024231775.1 bacterium | reverse complement strand
GGGCGGAGTACGGCGGGGGCGAGGTGCGTGGGACCTTTCCCGCTGCTTCTGTCCCTGCGGGCAGGGGTGGTGGAGGATTGGATGCTACGACGGTTTTGCCCCTCACCCAGCCTCTCCCCTCAGGGGAGAGGGGTTTGGGCGTAGGTTCTACGGTCTACGACCGGGCGCAGGAGGCGGCGGCGAACTTGTTGGGTTCTTTCAGCAAGTCCGATCGGGTCAGCGTGGTGACTTTGGCTGATCCGGCGGGGGTGACCGCGGACGATCCGGCGTTCGATCGGCGGGGCTTGGGTGACGCGGTGGCGGGCATTGGTCTGACCGAGCGTTCGGCGAGTCTGGTTGCCGGTCTGGAGCGGGCGGCGGCGATTCTGGAGCAGTCGAGCGCGGCGCCGGGCAATCGTACGGTCTACGTGATATCCGACTTCGCGGGTCTACCGGTGGACGGGTTTGATCCCGTGGCGGTGGGGGGGCGCTCGGTTGATGAAGCGGAGGGGATTCGCCGGGCTGCCCAGGCGGTGGCGGACGTGGCGGAGTTGGTGTTGATTTCCGTGGGTGAGCCCGCGGCGACCAATCTGGGGGTCGTCGGGCTGGAGTTGGGCTCGACGGTGCTAGCCCCGCAGGTGCCGGTGTTGTTCACGGCGGAGGTAGCCAACTACGGTGCGGCGGACGTGCGCGGCGCGGAGCTGCGGGTCCAGGTGACAGGCAGCGACACTCCGGAATCAGGCCGCGTCGAGCAGCGGGTGGTGCTGCCCACGCTGGAGCCCGGCCAGGTGGAGGCGGTGCCTTTCTCCCTGGTATTCGACGGGCCTGGCCCGCAGGTGGTGCGGGTGGGCGTACACGCGGATTCTCCGGACGACTTAAAGCTGGACGATGAGCGGGCGCTGGCGGTGGAGGTGAGCGAGGGGGTGGCGGTGTTGGTGGTGGACGGCGGGCCGGGCCGGACTCGGCTGTCCGGCGAGGCGGGACATCTATTGGCTGCCTTGAATCCCTGGGACGATGGCGAGCGGGCGGGAATGGTATCCACCAAGGCCATCTCCGATCTGGATCTGCCCGGCGAAGTGCTCCGGGGATACCGCGTGGTGATCCTGTGCAACGTGGAACGTCTGGACGCGGCGACCTGGCGTCACCTTGGCGCTTACGTGGAGAATGGCGGGGGCCTGCTGGTGTTCTCGGGTGATGCTCTGGCGGTGGACCACTACAACGAACTCGGCTACGCGGAAGGGGCGGGGGTGCTGCCCGGTCGGTTGATGCCCGCGGAGGGCGAGTTGGAGGATGGGGAGTCGCGTTCGCCGTCTCGGGTAGGGGGGCAGGCGGAGTTGGCGGATTCGGTGGGGGTGCTTCGCCTGGTGGGGACCGATCCGGTTCACCCGGTGGTGGCGGAGCTGGAGAGCTTACCGACCAGCGGGGTGTTTGGGGCGCGGGTACGCCGGCGCACGCGCCTGGAACTGGAGGCTGGTTCCGCGGAGGTGGTGCTGAACTACAGCGACGGTCCGGCGGCGATTGCGGTGGTGCGGAAGGGGCGGGGGCGGTGCGGAGTGGTGACTACCTCGGCGGACATGTCCTGGAGCAATCTGCCGGCCAAGGGAGATTACGTCTCGCTAATGATGAATCTGGTGAATTATCTAGCCCAGACTCCGGCGCACGAGTGGAACGTGGAAGTGGGGCAGCCGATCGTCCGCCGGTTGAGCGCTGCCGAGGCGGAGCTTCCGTTGCGGGTGCGGCTTCCCGGCGGCGCGGTGGTGGACACGCCTCCATCCGCGGGGGCGTCGGGTTTTGAGCTGAGGTACGCAGCGACCGAGCGGAAGGGGTTGTACTCGACGGTGGTGGGCAATAGTGAGCGACCGGTCGCGGTGGTCCCTCCGCGTTCGGAGAGTTCGGTGGCCGGGGCGGGGCAGGCTGCTCTGGCGGCGCTGGTGGATACGGAGCACCGCCATATCGGCGATCTCGCGGAGTTGTCCGCCCAGGCGGCGCGGTCCACCGGCCGCGAGGTGGGCGAGGGCCTGATGTACGCAGTGTTGGCGTTGCTGCTGGCGGAGACGTGGTTAGCCATGCGTCAGGGTGCGGTGGCGCGGCGCGGCCGGGCGGAGGATGGGGTGGTAGTGCCGGGGGCGCTGTCACCGTCGTCGGCTGAGTCGGCAGTCAGGAAGACGGCGTGAGTGAGGGCAGGTCCATCCTGGTGCGGGTGATCGAGTGGTTGCTGGGGTTGGACCGGATTCAGCTCGGCCGCGACGCTCCCCTGCGGCTGGTGTGGGATTCGCCGCACCCGGGGTGGGTGGTGGTTACCCTGAGCGTGCTGGTGTTGTTGTTCATCGCGTTTGCGTACCGGCGGGAACGTGGGCGTTTGCGGCGTCGAGTTGTTCTGGCGGGTGTGCGTCTGGCGTTGGCGGGTTTGCTGATCGCGTTGTTGGGGCGGCCGACGTTGATCCTGCAGCGCAACCGGGTGTCGCCGTCGCAGGTGGCGCTGATGGTGGACACATCGGCGAGTATGGGGCTGACCGATCGATACGTTGACGAGAGCTTGGCTGGTGCGGTAGCCCGCGGAGCCCATCTGGCGAATGGTGAGGAAGTGGCCGAGACGTCGCGGTTGGATCTGGTGCGGCGTTCGCTGGGCGGGGCGGACCATGCTGCTTTGCGGACGGTGCTGGAGCGAAATCGGCTCGAGGTGGTTCCGTTTGCGGGCGGGGCGCGGTGGCTTGGCGGAGCGGTGGGGGCGGAAGAGCTGGGGACTGCGGTGGCGCAGATGACGGCGTTGACGGCGGAAGGGCGGACGACTGGTCTGGCTAGCAGCCTCGAACAAGTGCTGACGCGCTCGGAGGACGGGCGGCTAGCCGCGGTGATCCTGGCGAGCGATGGGCGGAGCACGGATGCGCTTCCGCTGAATGGTCCGATCGCCCTGGCCCGGGCCCAGCAGATTCCAATCTATGCGCTGCGCATCGGTTCTCCCGCTGCGCGCCGTGACGTGGGCATCGGTGGTTTGCGGGCGGAGAGGCGCGTGTTCGCCAAGGACGTGATGGCGGTTCGGGCAGAGGTGTTTGCGAGCGGTCTCGCGGAAGCGACGCCGATCGAGTTGCAGTTGGTGGACGTGGATCGAGACCGAGTGGTGGCGCGGTCGCGAGTGGAACTGGGGGGGGAGCGAACGCGTGGTGAGGTCGAGCTGCGGGCGAAGCCGATCGGTTCGGGGCGGCGGCGGTACCGGGTGGAGGTGGTCCCCTCCGGGGAAGATGCCGACGCCGAGAACAACTCCGCGTCGGTTGAGGTGCGGGTGCATGACGATCCGCTGCGGGTTCTATACGTGGAGCAACGACCGCGCTTCGAGTACCGCTATCTGAAGAACGCGCTGGTGCGCGAGCAGACCATTCGGGCGGCGGTGCTGCTGCTCGGGGCGGACGAGGCGTTTGCCCAGGAGGGTACGGATCCGATCCGGCGTTTTCCGGAGACCGCGGAAGAACTGGCGAATTACGACGTGGTGCTGTTTGGGGACGTGGCTCCGTCGGGGGATTGGCTGACCGAAGCGCAGGTGGAGATGCTGGTTGACTACGTGGGTCAGCAGGGGGGCGGTTTCGGGATGATCGCGGGTGAGCATAACGCGCCGCACCGCTTTCGGGGTACGGGGTTGGAGCGGTTGATTCCCGTCCGCGTAGATCCGGAACCGTCGTCGAGTTCGAGGGGGACGCAGAGTGCGGCGTTCGCTCCGCAGTTGACGCCTGAGGGTTCGCGTAGCCGGTTGTTCCGGTTCGACCTGAGGCCTTCGGGCGTCGAGCAGGCGGATTCCGGGTTGTTCGGTCCTGGGCCGTCCGGTCCTGGACCGTCCGGTTCCGAGGGGGAGGGGACCTCCCTGGTGTCTTCGCTTCCGGGTTGGTTCTGGTATGCGCGGACGCTGGGTCCGGCGCGTGGGGCGGAGGTTCTGCTGGCCCATCCCCATGCGCGAACCGAATCCGGGCCGATGCCGCTGGTGGTAGTCGGGCGGTATGGCGCCGGGAAGGTTCTGTTTCATGGATCAGACGACACGTGGCGGTGGCGGCGAGGCGCGGGAGAGCTGATCTACGACGGCTACTGGGTGCAGGTGGTGCGGGCGCTAAGCCGGGCTCGACCGGCGGAGGCTGGTCAGGGGATGGAGGTCCGGGTGCGCAAGGCTCGTTACGCCTGCGGTGAACGGGTGAGCGTTGCGGTGCGGATCAACGATTCGGAACTGTTGGCGAGAGCGGGGGAGCGCGTGCGGTTGACCGTGCGCGATCCGGATGGTCAGGCGGTCGCCCGTCTCGATGCAGTGCGGTTGGGCGGAGCGTCGCCCTGTTTTGAGGGGTCGTTTGTGCCGCGGTCAGCGGGGACGTTCACGATCGCGGCGGAGGAGCTGGGGCCGGTCGGACCAGGCTTGGCATCAGGAACAGATGGGGCGGCAGACCCCGGCGCCGCGGCGCTGATCCAGGTCGATCAGGCTGGGCTGGAGGTTCGCCACCGAGAGGCGGACCACGAAGCGTTGGAGCGACTGGCTGAGGAAACTGGCGGGGCGGTAGTTCCGCTGGATGATTTAAGCGAAGCGTTTTCGGCGATACGCGACCGGAGCCAGCACATTCCGGACGACGTGCGGGAGGCTTTGTGGGATTCGCGGCTGACGCTGATTCTGTTCGTGGTGCTGATTACGTGCGAGTGGACTTTGCGGAAGCTGAGCGGAATGATCTGACCGGGGGTGTGGGTGCTTGAGTAGAGGCGATCTCATCCAGCGACTGACGGCGATACGCGGGACCATCCGCCGACGTTTGGTGCTGTACGGTCTGTTTGCGCTGGGGTGCATGGCTGGGGTTGGATTCACCACCCTGGTGGTGCTGGACTGGTGGTTGTGGCTTCCGGGTGCGCTGCGTCTGTCGCTGGGTGCCTCTTTGCTGCTGGGGCTGACGGTGGCGTCGGTGCGCTGGCTGGTTCGCCCGCTGTGTGCGGGGCTGGCGAACGGTGTTCTGGCGGGTCGGCTGGAGCGTCACTTCCCGCGCTTGAGCGATACGCTGAGTAGCGCTGTGAGCTTTCTGGAACGCGGTTCGGGGCGAGGAGGCTGCGCAGGTGACAGTGAGTCCGAGGCCATGGTCCGGCGGGCGCTCGAGTCTGCCGAACGTGCCGCCCGGGCGACGCCGTTGGAGGAGGCGCTCACTCGCCAACCGCTGATGCGCATGCTGCTGATGCTCGTGCTGGTGGTTGCGGGCGTGGGTCTATTGGGGTGGGCTTGGCCTGGGGGGTACGCGATTGGACTGAGGCGGTACGCAAACCCGCTGGGTACCGTGACCTGGCCGCGTCGGGTGGAGTTGCGCTCGCTTCAGGGAGAAACCAAGGTGGCGGTGGGGGGATCGCTGCTGGTGCGGATGCGGATTCTGCGGGGGCTGGACGACGAGCTGCGTGGGGTGGTGCGGGTGCGCGATGCCGCGGGCGGGACCAGTACGTTTGCCATGCAGCGCGAAGACAGGTCGGACTTCTATTGCACCATCGAGCGGATCACGGGCGATCTGCGCTACTGGTTTGAGGCTGGTGATGCGAGCACCGCCGATTCGCCCTGCCGGGTTCGAGTGGTGACTCCTCCGTCGGTTGCCCAAGCTGTTGTGCGGGTCGAGGCTCCGGAGTATGCCCAACCACGGGCGTCGGCGGAGTTCGAGCTCACCGGGAGCGTGGTGCGGGCGGTGGTCGGCAGTACGCTCACCGTCTCGGTGCGTTCCACCCAACCGGTCGGGGTCGACGATCAGGGGCAGGCGACGGCGGGCCTGGAGTTGAGCGGCGGGCGGTCCGTTGCACTGGTTCGCGCCGGTGATGAGGGGTTACGTCTGAGCGGCACGTTTGAACTGGCGGCGGACGAGGAGCTGAGCATTCGGCTGCGGGACGCGGACGGTTTCGAGAACGGGATGCGTCGAAGTCATCGACTGGTCGCCATACCCGATGAGGCGCCTACGGTCCACGTGCTGAGCCCCTCAGCCTCGGTGGAGGTTACGCCGGCGGGTTCGATACCGCTGACTGTGCGGGTCGAGGACGACCTCGGGATTCGGGGGGTGCGGTTGATCGGGAGGCTGACCAATCGGGAGCAAGAGTTCAAGGTGGCGCTGGCGGACCATCCGGCGGGGAGCGAGCAGAGCGGGCGGGTGACTGCGGAGGTCAGCCAGACGTGGTCGCTGGAGGGACTCGAGCTCCGTCCGGGCGATCGGCTGAGCTACCGGATCGCGGTGACGGACAACTACGGTTATGGCGGAGCGGATCCGCAGACGTCGGTTTCCGCGCCGCTGCGCTTGAAGGTCGCCAGCAAGGCCGACTTCGAGAACCAGGTGCGCGACGAGTTCGCCCAGCACGAGTCGCGTTTGCGGCGGATTCTGCTGGACCAGGAGTCGATGCGCGATGAGGTGGCCAAGCTGACGCATTCGCTGGACGCGACCGAGGCGGAGTTGTCCGCAACCCAGCGGGAGGATCGGGTTCCGCGGCGGCTGGGCCGGAGGCAGCTTCGGCTGGCGGATCAGTTAAGGCGATTGACCGAACGATTCGGGCGGATTGGCGAGCGG
>JAAEQG010000098.1 GCA_024231775.1 bacterium | reverse complement strand
GGGTGGATGCCGGCGTGGGTGTCCTGGCCCGAGTTGTGGATACTCCTGTTCTGTTGCCGTTTCACCTTCTGAGAGGATCTACCATGTTCTCCGAGTTGTTTGCATCGCTTCTGTCCAGCTTGCTGCCGACCCTCATCTCGCTGATCCTGAGCCTCTTCACCGGCGGCGCTGTGTAGTACCTATTCGAGCGCGGGTAGCCCAACGAGCGCCAAGGTTACGCTCGGTGCCTGCCTGATCCTCAAGCCTCAGACCAAGTCCCTGAGGTACGCATGGAGCCACGAACTGCGGGAGAGGACTGTCCGTCTCGACGGCCCTTTTCGCCCCCGTCGAGCGCGGGGTGTGGTCGTCATGTATCCTGCGTAGCAAGTTGCCTTGCGCTGTTCTGCATGGCTGCGCTCTGCGGGCCGGGATGTGCCCAGCCGAGTCGGATGCGCCTGGCCCGATCCAGCGCCGAGATTACTTCGGATGGCCCGGTGTGGTGGTGTGCCACCTTCAACGCGGGCGTCCGCCCGCCAATCGTTGGCGTCGAGTTTGCGCAGGCTGAGCAGTGGGTCTTGACTGCCCGTGGCGTGCGCTGCTATCGCTACCGCAATGGCCGACTGACCGCCACCGGCCCACCCATCCCCACTACAGCTCCCCCGGAAGATTTCGCGCAGACGCGTTCGTGGCTCAGGCTCTACCTCAGCCGCCACGCGCCGACCTGGCGTTTGCCGATGGAGACTGCGGCGAAGTTGAGTTCCATGGACGAACTCGTCGAGCTGCTGGAGCTTCACGTTTCCGAATACCGCATCGCCCCACCTTCCCATCTGACGTCTCGCGAGCTGGCCGCTGAGCTCGAGGCTTTCCCTCTGGGACTGGCGGAGCTGCTCGCCGCTGCTGAGACCACGGGTGGCTGAGGCCGCCGGGCGCTGCCGGCCGGGTTATGCGCATATGCTCATAATCGCGCATCGTCTGAGTGGCAGCCTGCGTCCGATAACAAGACAGTCCTGGACGATAGGTCCGGCGGGTTTCCTGACAGGACGTGACACGCTCAGGCGTCTGTTTGGGTGAAGATGACGATGGCCGTTTCAGCCGACTTTGACCCGGAGCTGGCCGTGATTGAGGCGATTCGCCGTGGCGATCGTCAGGCCTTCGAGGGCTTCCTGCGCCGACAAAGTCGCTGGGTGAGCGGAGTCATCTTTGGAGTGCTGGGCGATGCGGGGCGGGTCGATGATGTGGGCCAGCAGGTTTGGTTAAGCGTCTGGCGGCGGATCGGCGATCTGCGGGAAGTCCGGCGGTGGCGGCCTTGGTTGTACCGCCTGGCCCGCAACGCGGCGCTGGATGCGGGGCGCGAGCTGACGCGGCAGCGTGCGGCGATGCAGCAGACCCTCGCGGAACCGGTGCTTCCGGTTTCGCAAACGCCACCCGATGAGTTGATGGCGGCGGAGCGTCAGCAGTTGATGTTTCAGGCCATCCGGTCGCTTCCGGCGCTTTACCGCGAGCCATTCGTTTTGCGGCACTTGGAGGGATGGAGTTACCGCCAGATCGGCGAGCTGCTGGATCTACGGGTGGATACGGTGGAAACGCGACTCGTTCGGGCAAGGCGGTTGTTACGCGAGATGTTGCAGGGCAAGGTCTGACCATGATGCAGTTCGACGAAAACCTGGAGCGGCTGATCAACCGATCCCTGGACGGGGAACTCAGCGAAGCAG
>JAAEQG010000097.1 GCA_024231775.1 bacterium | reverse complement strand
GGCTCGGTCGCTTACGGCTTCTTCGAACGTTGGTTTGCGGCGGAAGTCGGCCGGGCTGTACGCCGGCTTCTTGGGGTCCGGCTTGAGCCATCGCGGATGGTGCCTGCCGTAGTAGCTTCCGTAGAACTGGTAGTTGCTGTCGACCCAGCGACTGAGGATCATCAACTGGGTTTTGGTCAGGCATTTGCTGTGGTCGCTCTTGGCGTTCTTCGGATGGGACTTATCGGTCAGCATCGCGATCATCGGGCTCTTGTAGCACCCGAGGCTCTTGGGGGGCAGGTACGCGCCATTGTGGTTTCCGCGATCCCCCCGCCGAAACGACTGGAACTCCGGGATGACGGGCCCGGCCAGTTGCTTCCTGGCGAGTTGCTCGTAGGAGGTGCTGTAGTAGGTCGTCACCTCGCCGGTTAGCTGGAGCCCCGCCGCCGGCTCCTTTTTGCCGTGGCACGATACGCACTTGGCGTCGAGAATCGGCTGAACGTCGGTGGGGTAGTGGATCACCTGCCGGGCCTTCCCGTCGCCTCCGTTGGCGACGAGATCGCAAGGCTGCGGCGCCGGCTCGCTGGGCGCCCGCCGCAGCGCCAGCGGCGCAGCCGTGCCTGCCTTGGCGGTGGCGTGGCTTCCCTCCCCGTGACAGCCCGTGCAGGACCGCATCTCACCGGGTTGGTAGTTTACGTACGTCCGTTCCCGCTGGATTTCCCGGAAGTCCTTGTCCAGGGCCTGCAGGAAGATGTTCCGATTGGCCGGCATGGTGAAGTAGGCCGAGCCGTCCTTCTCGACCGGCACGACGCCCCATTGCACTCGGGGCCACAGGGCCGCCTTCCAACTCGAGCTGCTAAGCGACGAGCCCCACCGCCGCCCGGTGTCCCAGTATCGCGGGCCCACCTCGTTTATCCGCAGCCACTTGACCTGCCCCGGCTTGACGCCAAGCATGCCCTGGTAGACATCCGTCACGACGCAGACGCCCTGCTTGCGCTTGGCATATTGCGGGTTCAGGTCGGATGCGATGCGCGGGGGTACCTTGCGGGCGACCAGCGGCGTCGGATGCCAGCAGGACAGATTGGCGTCTCGGTGAATCGGCCGGTGGCTGCCGTCCGTGGCGAGCAGGTACAACGAGTACGCGTCGGCTACGTTCTTGTAGTGGTCCGACGGATCGACCTTGTACGAAACGAGAAACTGCCGATCGCTGACCGGGAACGGGTGCGTGTAAAGGTGCCCGCT
>JAAEQG010000096.1 GCA_024231775.1 bacterium | reverse complement strand
GGGAATGGCGTAGGAGACCGATGCGATCTGGGGGGGTAGAGAAAGGGACCACCATGAAGGCAGCAGAGCATACGCAGCTCATGCTGGGGTGGTGGCGGCAGGCCGGATGCAGAGCCCGACGCAAGGCGGACATGAATCCGAGCGAAGGCGGACAGCGTTCCGGAGGAACGCGGACAGTGATTCGAGCGAAGGCGGACAGATTGGCCATGTGATCGGGCGGGTGTCCACGTTCATCGGGCAAGTGTCCGCGTTCGTCGGAATATTGTCCACGAGCGTCGCTGGTGCGACGCGTCGGATGGAGATCGACTGGGTTTTGGTCTGACAACGGTGGGTCCGTGACAGGCGATCCTACTCTTTGGAGCCGATGAGTTCAGGAGGAGGCAGGATGCCAGCAGGGCGGATCAAGATGAGCAAGATCAAGGAAGTGCTTCGGCTGCGATTTCTGGCTGGGCTGAGCAATCGGAAGATTGCGCAGTGCACCGGGGTCGGCAAGTCAGTTGTCAGCAAACACGTTGGGCGGGCCGAGGGGCTCGGGCTGGACTGGCCCAAGCTCGAGAAGATGCCCGAGGAGACCCTGGAGGAGCTGCTGTACCCCCCGACGCCAGACGCAAGTGTCGGGGACCTCGAGGTGCCCGACTGGGACGTTGTGGCCAAGGAGCTGCGGCGCAAAGGAGTGACCAGGCGTCTGCTGTGGGAGGAGTACAAGGAGGATCAGGGTCGTCGGTCGTACAGCTACAGCCGCTACTGCGAGCTTTACGGCGCCTGGAAGGGTGGGATCGAGCCGGTTATGCGATTCGAGCACGTGGCCGGCGAGAAGTGCTTCGTGGACTATGCAGGTCAGACTCTGAGCGTGGTCGATCCGACGACGGGGGAGGTGCGGCAGGCAGAGGTCTTCGTGGCGACCCTGGGCGCGAGCAACCACACGTTTGTCGATGTGACCTGGACGCAGAGGTCGGCGGACTTTCTGGCGTCGCACCAACGGGCGGTGGATTTTTTCGGCGGGGTGCCGCTGATTTTCGTTTTGGACAATTTGAAGAGCGGGGTGACGATGGCGGATCGGTACGAGCCTCTCGTGAACCGCTCGTACGAGGACCTACTGAGTCACCTGAATGCAGTTGCGATTCCTGGGCGTGCTCGCAAGCCGCGAGACAAGGCGAAGGTCGAGAACGGCGTACTCCAGGCGGAGCGCTGGGTACTGGCGCCACTGCGGAACCGGACGTTGATTGGGCTTCAGGAAGCGCGCACAGCGGTGCTGGAGCGCCTGGAGAAGCTGAATGCTCGGCCCTTCCAGAAGATGGCGGGCAGCCGTCTGAGCGTGTTTGCCGAGCTGGAGCAGCCGGCGCTGCAGGCCGTGCCGAAGGAGCGGTGGGTGCCGGCCGAGTGGAAGGAGGTGAAGGTCCACATCGACTATCACGTCGAGATCGACAAGTACTTCTTCAGCGTGCCCTACCGGTTGATCGGCGCGGAGCTGGACGCGAAAATCACGCCAACGTTGGTGGAGATCTTCCAAAAGGGTCAGCCGGTGACGACACACCGGCGAGAAGGTCAGCGCTACTCGACCAAGCCGGAGCACATGCCGAGCTCGCACCGCGAGCATCTGAAGTGGAGCCCTCCACGGGTGGTGGCCAAGGCGAAGAAAATCGGGGTGCACGTAGCGGAGCTGGTCGACCGACTGATGTCGTCGAAGAAGCACCCCGAGCAGGGCTACCGGCCGTGCCTGGGAATCGTCCGTCTCGCCGAACGTTGGGGCGAGGATCGTCTCGACGCTGCGTGTCGACGCGCCGTTACCTTTTCGGCCTACAGCTACAAGAGCGTGAAGACCATCCTGGAGAAGGGGCTGGACAGGGTTTCGGAGGGCGACGGTGAAGCCCCGTCGCCAGTCGAGCACTGCAACATCCGTGGCCAGCGCGCCTATGAGGAAGGGGGCCGGTCATGCTGATCCACGGTTTGGTCGAACGGCTTGTGACCCTCAAGCTGCATGGTATGGCCAAGGCTCTCGAGGACATCATTGGGGCCGGGTGCGACGATGAGCTGAGCTTCGAGGATCGGCTGACCCTGATGATCGACCACGAGGAGTCTGAACGTTCTCACCGCGCGATGACCAGGCGGCTGCAAGTGGCCAAGCTGCGCTACCCTGCGGCGGCGGTCGAGGACGTGAACTTCCGCCGTAAGCGGGGGCTGAGCCGGGGTTCGTTTCTCGCCTTGGCCCAGTGCGACTGGATCAAGTCGGGCTACAACCTGCTCCTCACGGGTCCGACCGGAATCGGCAAGACCTGGCTTGGGTGTGCGTTGGGGCAACGTGCATGCCGCGAAGGCCACTCTGTCCGCTACCTGCGGCTGCCGAGATTGTTCGAGATGATGACGGCAGCACACGGAGAAGGTAGCTTCCCCCGCTTGGTCGATCGGCTGGCGAAGGTCTCCTTGCTCATCATTGATGAGTTCGGACTGCACCCATTCGGCCGCGATCAACGGCGCGACCTGATGGAGGTCATCGAGGAGCGAGCTCAGCGCCGCTCCACCATGGTCGCCAGCCAGCTACCGGTCGACGACTGGCACCAGGCCTTCGGTGACCCTACCCTCGCCGACGCGATGCTCGACCGCTTGATCCACAACGCATACCGCCTCGAGCTGAAGGGAAAGTCGATGCGCGACGAGAGCTGCCCACCGGAGCTGACCTCGTGATCGAGCGGCGCGTAGGGTGGCCACGGCGCGGCGGCCGGCCTTTGGCCTTCCGGGGGCACTCCGGGTCCTGGGGGCTCGCCCTCCGGGC
>JAAEQG010000095.1 GCA_024231775.1 bacterium | reverse complement strand
TTATGACATGCTTGCCACCATGTGGGGCGGCCCTCTTCTTGCGGACGGCAAGGTTTATATCGGCGATGAGGACGGTGACATCGCGGTTCTCGGTTTGGCGAAAGAGCTGGAAGAGATCGCGGAGGTCAACGTGGGCAATTCGGTGTACAGTTCACCCGTGGCGGTGGGGGAGACGCTCTATATCTCGACCCGAAGTCATCTGTTTGCAATTGGCGAGGAGTGAGCTGTGAGCTGTGAGCTGTGAGCTGTGGCGCGGTTACGCAGGTTCTGTGAGTACTGTGCGCCAGTAGGTGAGGGTGTCGGATATGGTTTGGTGGAGTGGGATGGTTGGTTGCCATCCGGTGCAGGCGATGAGTCGGGTGTTGTCGGCGATCGGTTCTTGACGTGGTCCGGGGCGGGTCTCGATGACGGGGCGGTCGCACCCGGCGATGTCGAGGAGTTGTGTCATGATGTCGCCGCTGCGTTGACTGTGCCCTGTGCCCACGTTGTAGATGCCTCCCGATTCTCCGCGTTCGGCGAGGAGGCGGTAGGCGCGGACGACGTCGCGAACGTCGCACAAATCGAGCCAGGCGTCGCGGGTGTAGACTTCGATTGGGTCGTTGCTATTCGTTGCCACTTGGCGGACCCATTGGGGCAGCATGAGGCGCGGCACCTGTCGCGGACCGGTGTGTTGGAAGGCGCGGGCTATCAGGGTGTCACATCCGGATCGCGCTGCGACGTCGCGCACGGCTTGCTCAGCAGCTAGCTTGGTCTTGCCGTACGATCGTGAGGGGCCCAGGGGAGCGTCCTCGGAGACTCGTGGCTGATCCGGATTGGTCGGGGCGTAGACGTGGGCAG
>JAAEQG010000094.1 GCA_024231775.1 bacterium | reverse complement strand
CTCCTGTCGCTCCCGCTTCCGTCGACCCATCGCCATCACAATCCTCCCTGACTTCGCCGCTCAATGTGCCTTGGGGACAAATCCAGTTTAGCGGGAGTAGGTGACTTTCGCCACGGGCTGCTAGCTGCTCGAGTCGTGCATCGAACCGGCCGCCGGGGGCTGGACATCCGGATTCAGGAGCTCTTCAAACAGAGAGATGAGCCATTGGGCATGCCTTCTCCAAGTGTATCCCTGGGCGAGGCAGATGTTACGTCGTCCCATGTGTTCGATCACTCCTGGGGCCGACAGCAGCCCGCGGACTGCCGCCACGATTTCATCCGCGGTGCCAGTCTGAAGACGAACGCCCTCGTATTCGAGCGGAATCGTGGACACGATCACGCACCCGGAGGCCATCGCTTCGATGATCGCGATACCAAAGGTCTCGGCCCGGGAAGGAAGAACGAAGACCTTCGCCGCAGCGAACGCTGCTTGGAGCTTCTCGCCCCGCTCAAACTGGACGAACTCGACGTTCGCCGGCGCCTCGCGCCGCAGCGATGACTCACGTTCGCCCCAGCCCATGATGCGGAACTGCACATCCGGCACAGCCCGCGCGGCGTTCAGCAGGTCATCGACTCCCTTGCGGACGTCTAGCTTCCCTACGAAGAGAACAGTGTCATCCTTTGGCACGGCGGGGCCATAGTCGGATAACTCGATACCAGGCCTGTTGACTAGCGCCCTATTAGGCGGTACGCCCAGGGCGACGCCTTGCTCACGAGAGTAATCGCTGAGGAACAGCGTCCTGTCAAAAGAACGGGTAAGGAGAAACCGTTCCCAAGCCATCCATGCAAGGCCGACAATCCGCCCACGCATTGCCTTCCAGGCGTCCCCAAATAACCCAAGCGTCATGCAGACGACGGGTTTGCCTGCTCGGCGCCCCGCACAGAGGGATGGGAGACATGCGTGGTAGTTGAACGTATAGATCAGATCGACGTCCGCAGCCGCGACTGCAATCTGCCGCGTAGCGAAGTTGAACCGATAGCGATGCATAGGTAAACGCATTGTCGGGACGCCCTCGCATTCAGTGGAGCGGGGATCGCCGGTCGTCAGTACGCGAACGTCGATTCCCTGCGCTATGAGGCTGCGAGCCGTTTCGAGGGCAACATACTCACCCCCGCCAGCGAAGTCCGGCGCAAACCTCTCGTGCGTTAGTAGAATGCGCATGACGTTGTTCACTCGGGAGTATAAAGCCCCTCGTACACCGGTCCGAGCCTGTCCCAGGAGAACTCCGCAGCTCGATCGCGACAACGCTGCGCCGTCGCGGGATCACTGGCCAGTTCCAGGGCTTCGATGATCGATATAGCCAGCCCCTCCGCGTTTCGAGTCTCTTGACCGTCAGTCATCGGATCAAACTTGCGCCCGAGGGCGGGGTCATTTAGCAACTCGGCTGGTCCTCCATGGTCCGTGACCACCACGGGCGTGCCCGAAGCCCATGATTCCACCAGGACCATACCATAGGCCTCCCACATCGAGGGCAATGCGGTCACGCTGGCCTCCCGGTAGAGACGAGGCAAATCCTCAAGCTTGCCGAGATCGAGCACCTGAATGTCCGCGCGAATCGCGTCGGGCAGTGGTTCGATGATCTCACTTTGGACCTGCGCGGGCATATGCCCAGATAGCAGTAGGACAGCATCGGATCGCATCCGCTTTACGATCTGAAACGCCTCGACGAGCGCGCGTAAGCCCTTTCGGCGTTCGTCGAATGAGGCGACGCTGAGGATCGTTGGGCGTTCGGGTCCGGGACCTGCCTTCAGCGGAAACGCATCCGGATCAATCGCCACCGGTACTACCTTCGCCTCCACGCCATAGGCTGAGCGGACGATCCTGGCGGTGAACTCGGTGAGCACGGTGCACTGGTCGGTTTGTTGAATAGCGCGACGAAGAACGTACCTACTTGGCGGTAGACGTGGAAACCAATGCGGCACGGGCGGTCCCGTAACCTGAAAAACCGTCCGGAAGCCCCTCCAACGGCGAAGGTGATTGGCCGTCCAACTGTCGACATACGAGAGACTATGCACGACGTCAACGTCGAGCGAGAGGAGGGCACGGCACAGCCCGAGCGCGAAGGTGTGCGCTGGCGAGATTCGCAGACGATCCAGCTGGGGTATCCACAGGTATCGCTGTAGGATGCGTCTGCCGGCTGACGTTGTTTCCACGATGCTCCGGCCCGGTTTTCCGGAGACGGTGACAACCTCATGCCCTCGCTCAACGAGGTACTGGGCGAGTTCAGCAACGATGCGCTCGTTGCCCCGTCGGACATACGGCCAGCAGAACGGATTGGTCAGCGCGATCCTCACGGTCTTGCCACTCCTCGTCGTCGCTGGGCAATCAGCTCGTCGTACAACGCCTCATACCGCGGTCCGACCACGGACCAGCTGTACTGCTCAGCGTGGGCACGGCAGCGGCGTGGCGTTTCGGGGCGCTGGCTGAGCTCGATGCCGTCGTCCAAAGCCTGCACCAGACCGTCCAGGTTGGTCGGTTCCGGTACTCCCGCTGGACCTGCCTCGAACAGACAGCCCACGCCAGGATCGCTGATGAGTCCGGGGATGGCACCGTCCCGAGTACCCACCACGGGAGTGCCCGTCGCCATGGACTCAAGGATGACCATTCCGAATGCTTCCCACCGCGACGGCAGCACTGATACGGACGCAGCCCCGAAACGCTTCGGTAGATCGTCCAGCGAGCCGTTTCCAAGAACATGCACGTCGCCCCGCCATCTGGGGGAGACGTACTCAAACAGCTCGCGCTCCTTCTCCGGGCTCAGGTAGGCCGCGATCTGAAGGATCACCTCAGGGCGGCGGGCTTTCAGGCGGTCGAACGCCCGCATCAGCAGCGTGCCGCCCTTGCGCTGGTCATCCAACGCGGCCGCACAGAGGATACTCGGGCGCGCCGAATTGCGTTCCGTACAGAGCTTGAAACGCTCTGTGTCCACGGGCACGGGGATCACTGTTCCGCCCCGGCCGAAGCGCTCTGCAAAGTCGTTCTGCATGTACGGGCTCAGCGAGATCACTTCATCGGCGTAGCGAATCGATCGACGAAAGACCGCCCCCCTCAACGTGAGTGATCGAAAGTACCTCAGCTGTGGCGGCAGAGCGTTGACCCAGAACACGTAGGGAACGTTCGTCAGACACCGGGCGATGCTCGCGGCGTAGGCGTCCGTGAACGTGCAGCAATGCACGATGTCGTAGCGACCTCGCAGGAGCGCGCCAAACGCCGTGCCGGCAAACGCATGAAACTCAAGGAAGCCGACCCGGGCCAGTGCTGGATGCCACAAACGACGGTGACAATCCGTCGTAAACCCATGCTCGCGGCGCGTCTCTCGTGCTCCCGGCTTACACGCGATCACCGTAGCTTCGTGACCACGCGAGGCAAGATACTGAGCGAGTTCATTCACGAAGCGCTCAGCACCTCGCCGAACGCGAGGCCAGGTCGTGGGATTGGTGATCGCGATCCGCACCGTGGGCTCTCCACCTTACTCGGTTCGACGCATCTGCAAGGCCGTTACGGAATGCGCGGGAAACGTGTACTTGAAGGACAACGCAACTCCGGAGAACCGGCCCCACCTGATGGACACTTCGCCCGGGCCACCTTGCTCAAAGCGCGGGTTCGGTTGGGCCGCGCTTTGCCGGCCCCACTCGAGCCCGGGAATCTGAGGCAACTGTGTCCCGGTGTGCGCGTCAATGCCGGTACCCCGTAGCACCCAGGCCTGCCCCTCCGGAGAGGGGGCGAATCCGGTGATGCGAATCGTTGCTACGATCGACCGGTCAAAGTGTTTGTTGATCCCCATCACGCAGAGTGATCCTCCGTCGTCGCCCAGGCTAGCCACTACGTCGAGGTACGGAACGTTCCGAACCCGGCTGATCAAGCCGACTGGGGCACTCTCATACTCGGGCGACTTGGTTACGGACCGAACGAGCGAGTCACCGAAATGCTGCGTATAGAGCTGCAACGCAAGGTAAGGGGCTTTGGGTATGTATTCCCCGTTTCGCAGACCGATCCAGCCCTGGAACGCGTTGTCGACCAGTTTGAACGCGTTGGCGATCTCCGTCCGAGGCGACTCGATGAAAGTCTTGAGCGTACTGGCCACGAACAGCGCCGAACCCACAGTCTTGACGTGATCGACGAAGCGACTGCTCGGGTCTGCGTGAAACCAGGGTCCCCACTCGGTAACGGCGATCTTGATATCGCCCGCACGATCGGGAACCAACTCCTCGATTTGGCGGGAAACGGTTTTGAGGTTCTCCGCGATCAGGACCGGCGCCGCCAGCATTGCCGCGTATACGGACCGCACATCGTGACCGTGATCTTCGAAGACCATCGGCGCGTACGCATTGTGTACGGCAAGGAAATCCATCTCGCTGCCTGCACCAGAAAGCACAACGCGATTCCAGCCAGGGTAACCGTTCATCTCGTACCGCCCGAAGTTCTCCAGGCCGATGGCACCGATTCTGATGCCAGGATCCGCCACCCGCATCGCCGACGCAAACCGGAGGAAGCGCTCCACGTACTTCTTGGGAGGTATCGTCACGTGATCCGCCGCGCCGCCGCGTCCGTACAGCTCGTTACCTACCTCCCAGTACGTAACGCGATCCGCATCCGCGCCACCCGCTCGCTCATTGTTGACATAGCGCACCCACGCAGCAGCCTCGCCCGCCGTCCCTGTGCCGGCGTTGACTGTTACCAGAAGACGCCCCCCGACCTGGCTGGCAAAGAGGAGCGCTTCATCCGTGCCGAAGTTATGACGCGACTCTGGCGCCCCGGGCACGTGTGGCGAGCTGCCGCGATCATCGCGGGCTCCGACTCCGTCACTCCACCTATAGAAGTCGGAGAACACGCCGCCTGGGAACCTGATCAGCGAGGTCCCGAGCTCGCGCGTCAGCTCGACCAATCGCCGGTCGATCGCCTGCTCCCTCGCGTTCCAGAGACCGTAACCATCGAAGATCCACTCCACGTTTGTCCCGTAGAGTGTTCGCGGGATCTTGCGAATCACCTTTCCCGCGTCGATATTCACCTCGGCGGTCAGCGGCGTCTTCGCTCCCGACGGCCCGGGTCCTCCCGAAGGTAGATCAGGTCGCCCATCTTGGCTGGCTTCGACGATGCCAATGTAAACGTCATCGAAGAACGCCGCGCCGCCGGTGCCTTCCGCAGCGCAAGAGAGTATCAACAGAACCGCGGATCCCTCCTCCGGCACGGCGAGGTAGCCGCAATGCGCGGCTCCGGCAGGCGGTGACGCCGTCTCCGTAAGCCGTACCCCCTCCAGAATCTTGCCGTCCTTGCGGATCACGGACAGCCCCAGCACCGCGAGCGCATCACCGTCGGCAGAAAGCCGGCCCGACAGGCGTAAGCGCTGGCCACGAAACGGCGCGATTCCAAAGCCCTGACCGATCGCCAGCGGATACGCCCGCTCCCGGTTCGAATCGTTGGGCATGAGCTTGACACACGATCCATCCGCGGTCATCGGTGACGGCACGCGCGCCACAGCTCCCTTGCCGCGCGCATGCGGATCAACTACCCACCCCGTCGGCACGCCCGTCCCGCCAGTCTCAAAGCCCGCGTTCTGCACGAAGTTCCCGTCCGGTCCCGCAACCTCCGTCGGCGCCTTGGAATCGCCGTCGCTTACCGCCACCACCAGTGCCAAGAGAACTAAGATGAGTGCGCTTCGGCGCAGTGCAACGTGCCGGCTCGAACGACGAACCTCCGCACGCAAGGCGTCGTATGGCCATGTATCAGGGCGATGTTTCCAGCTCATCAACACAGCCTCCCGCGTGCAGCTCGATGTGTCGCCGATGGCGAACATCAACGCGTTCATCCGGAAACCACCGCTGCGCGAACAGTGGGTCCAGGCGCTTGTCGGAGCATACGCGCGTTGTCTGAATCTGGCGGCGACGTCGTAACGTGGCGAACAACTTACGGAGATTCCACCACAGCGCCATCACCTTCGGCCACCGTGGCCTCTGCAAGAGCATAGCGACGAATGCATAGGTGAGGTAGATAGGAAGGTAAGCGACCAACCGCCGCCTTCCGTAGTTCTTCAACAGAGAACGCAACCGGTTCTTCCACGAATGGTAGGTGATCTTCGGACCACGAGCCTGCGGACGATCACTAACACGGTGGTGGGCGACCAGCTCCGGTACGCATCGACAGCGGTAGCCCGCCAGATTCAGGCGCCAGCCCAAGTCGGAATCTTCGTAACCATAGTAGTAGTCTTCGTCGAAGCCCCCCAACTCCACAAACACGTTTCGTCGAACGAGCACCGCCGCCGTTGCGACCCAGAGAAAGTCCGCCGGTTTGGTAATCGCCGACGCAGGTTGGCGCTCGTTTGCGTCCCACGCCAGCCCGATGCGGCTGATAGCGCCGCCGTAGACGTTAACGCAATCCGGTCGCAGTGCGTAAACGAGTTTTCCGGCCAGGATGCCGATGCTCGGCTCAGCGTCCGCTAGGGCCACCGCCCGCTCTAACCATGGTGGATCGAGATAGACGTCGCTGTCGATGAACACGAGGTACTGACCCGTTGCAGCTTCGGCGCCCGTGTTCCGCGAGCTTGACGGACCGCCGTCACGCGTCAGGCGTCGATAGTGCATCGGACACGTTGATCGTGCCTGCAAGGCTGCCACAACCTCCGGAGTATCATCGGTCGAGCAGTTGTCCGCAACGATGATCTCCCAACGGTCATGTGGGAGCGTTTGTGACCATAGATGTTCGACCGCTTGCTGCACGAGTCGTGCCCGGTTGTAGGTCGGAATGACGACTGAAACGCACGGTGCACTGGGCGGCGTGTCTCCTCTCATCATACGTCCCCTCTGGGCACGCGCGCCGATCCTCTGGCTCGCGAAGCCGGCTCCGCCTCCGCGCCAGCCAGTGTTGGGATCCGCACCGTCATCGCCGCTACCAATGCGAACGTGTACAGAATCGGATCTACCCAGAAGGAGAAGTCAACTAGCCCCTGCCCCAAGACGCCCAGCATGCCCACCGTAAGCCCCACTCCGGTTGTCTGCCAAACCCCACGGACCGCAAACACGCCCTGCGCTCCACGGTAGATAACCGCCAAGTAGAGCACCAGCAGCGTCGTAAGCCCCAACAGCCCTGTTTCCGCCAGCATGAACAGGTAGAAGTTATGCAACGCCACAAACGTGCGGATCTTCAGCGTATGGCGAGCTCTGTCCGCGTGCTCGATCGTCCAGCGGAACTCCGGATCTCGTTCGATCATATGGACGGAATAGTTATTCAGCCCAACACCAACCAGCGGAGCTTGCTCGAAGAGATCCCATGCCACCCGCGCGTCCTTCGCCCGAAACTCGAGCGAAGCGCCGAGGTCCTGGGTAAGCCGCTGGTGAATCAGGTCCGAACGCCACATCACCACTGACGCCCCCACCAGCATGGAGACGCAGACCAAGCCGATGGTCTGCGTGGCGCGCAGGTAACCCAACCCGGTGAGCACTGTGGCCAACGTCAGCAGTTGTAGCATTCCCAATGCTGCTGGCCAGCGTGAAAGCGTGCACGTCAGCCCCACCAAACCCACCAGAGAGGCCACCGCGCATACGAACCGAACCGCGTAACGCGGCGCCGTTACCGCGAGCGCCACCGCCACAGGGAGGGGCATCAGCAGGTAGCAGGCCAAGTTGCTCGGGTGCCCGACGGTGCCCACCGCACGCAGCCATCCACCCACGGCGGCTGCGCCGATCTGCTGCAATTCTACATCCTCTGCGCCGCCGGACAAGAGCCCGAGTAGACCGGACGTGGAACGCAGCACCATTTGCAGAATCGCGATCCCCGACTGAACCAGCAGCGAGCACAGCAGGGCGGCGATACACGCCCACACGTCCCGGCGAGTGAAGTTGTATCGAACATAGACGAGGATCGCCGCGAACTTCACCAGCCGCAGGATGTCAAAGAGCGCCCAACTCATCTGACTGGCACTGAAGGCGGACAACACGCAGGCAAGCGTGAAAGGCAGCAACCAGCGTTCCAGCCGCGGTCCGGCAGGACGAGATTTCCGCTTCAGGATGACAGCTTCATGTGCCCACAATCCGAATAGCGCTAGGAGAACCAGGTCGGCGGGAATCAAGTAGGGGCCGTGGATACCGTGGTTGCCCACGACGCCGTCGAAAACGTAGTACATCCTGTTGTACGGCAGGAGCAGGACCCAGAGGAACAGCAGCACGGTCCGAGTGCGCCCGACAATCACGCATGCCAGGGTGATTATCGGCAGGGCTGCGACCAGGATCAGCTTCTGCTTGGTGGGCTCGCCGAACTGCAGCGCTGCGAAAAATGCACACAGCCCTACCCCCGCCGCCAATGCGAAGGAGGCGAGATGTCGTCCCATCACCGATGCTGAGGAATCCCGTTCCACGGTCGAGGCGCATCCATCTGCGAAGCCAATACACTTGCCCGAGCGGCGGTTCAATACTCAGTAAGCGAACCCGTCTTCTTGGCGAGCCGAACCGCCCAGTTGAAAGCCACCATTCCCGCAATCAGCAGGATCGTAGCGAAGACTCCCAAGGTGAGGATGATGCCAGCTAGCTCATCCAGCCCCTGTCCGCGCAACAGGCCACGGCGCATACCATCGAGTGCATGCGTTAGCGGTACGACATCGGCCAACCTTGCCAGCCAACGAGGAAGTACACTTGTCGGAAACAGAACGCCGCTCAGTAGAATCACCACGTAGCCGGCAACGGTCATCATTGATTCGCCACGCTTTATGAGCATAACGATGGACGCCCAACCCATCCCGATTCCCGCAAAGCACAGTACGGTCAGCAGGAAGATCACAATCGCCGACCAGATGTTCGCCTCGTCCATGCTCACCCCGTACAGCAGGGCACCAATGACGAGGTACAACACGAACCGTACGGCACTAAAGAAGTATCCCCACAAAGACGAGTACACCAGAATGCGCGGCAGGCTGGTCGGCGACATCAAGGTCGCCTCCAGGGCACCGGTCAATTGACCCTCGCGGATCTGCTTGGCGAACGTAGTCAAACTCACGCCCACACAGTCCGTCAGCGCGATCCCGATCAGCAGAAACGCGAGGTAGCTGCCACCGTAGTCCTCCAGTGCGGGAATGTCTGCTGGCCCAATTGTCTTACCGATGAAGTAGAACACGCCCAACACTAGCACATTGCCAAGGAGCTGCACGATGAATGACGCACGGTAACTCACCGCCGTGATCGCGTCGCGCTTGAAGAACTCCCACGCCAGGATCATTGTTGGGCCTCAGTACCTATAACCGCGTTCCCATCCTCTTGATCGCCCAGCACCAGCGAACAGAATACCTCATCAAACGTGACCCTCTCAGTCTCGCAGCGAACCACTGTCCCCGAGTTCTCCAACACAAGTCGCAGAAAGCGCGAGAGCGCGTCGCTGTCCCGCGCCACGCTTAACCGAAGTGTCACCTCGTCCCCCTCGGCCGCTTCCTGATCGACCGCCATGAACCCAGCCTTGGGGTCAACCTGAACAACGCCGTTTAGATCGGCACCGCGGTAAGTCACGTGGTGGACTTCGTACTCCCGCTGTTGCCAGCGCTGCCGGATCTCATCGATCGTACCCTGCGCGATCAGCACGCCGCGATTGATGATGACCACGCGGTCACATAGCTGCTCAGCCTCCTCAAGCTGGTTCGTCGCAATGATGTGCGTTTGCTCTGGGGCTGCGGCGCGCTTGGAGATGATCCAGGCGCGCACGTTCTGCGTGCTGAGCGGATCCAGGCTGCGTGTGGGCTCGTCATAGAGCACCAACCGGGGCTCGCTCAGCAGTCCGCGAATGATCGCCAGTTTCTGCTTCATACCGGCAGAGTAGGTATGGTAGGGTAGATCGGCCGCCCGACTGAGTCCTGTGGTCTCCAGCAGCGACTCTGACCGCGTCACGAATTGCCCCTTGCTCAGACCGTACAGGGCGGCGAAGAACCTCAGATTCTGTCGACCGGTGAGCCTCCAGTAGAAGCTGCGCTCGTCGCACGTCACCAACCCGATCAACCCGCGGCCCCGAGAGTTGCTTTCGAATACGCTGTGGCCGTGTACCTCGACCCGCCCGGAGGTGGGATAGAGCAGGGCTGCGATGATCTTCAGCAGGGTCGTCTTCCCCGCCCCATTCGGTCCTAGCAGTCCCAGCATCTCGCCCGGTTCCACACGCAGTGACACGTTGCGCAGAGCAGAACGCGCCTCGCGTATCGGTTTCCAGCGCTTCAGCGGCGACCAGCGCATGTAGTCCTTGCACACATCCTCAACCAAGACAGCGGTCTGCCCGACGTTCGTTTCTCTCTTTCCGGCGTCCGACATCCACTGCTCCACTCGTATACGGGCCGCCACGGCAGGGTCCAACGTCCCTGTTAGAGCACCAATGCACGGAATCGAATGCTGCCGTAGATCAGCCCCGCGCACATGAACATCTGACGAGTTCCGATGAACCCGGCCCGGGCGACCATCTTGGGCAGATCCAATACCGTTAGGCGTGGATTCCCCGCCCGGGCCGCCCAGAGTGTGTACGGCAGGGCCAAAGCCACGAAGGCCCAGTGACACGCGATCGCCAACCCGAGACCGGCAATCAGCAGGTAGAACCAAGCGTTCTCGCGCATGAAGAAAAGCCGAGACGTAAGCAACTCGCGGCGCAGTTGAGGATGTCGGCGAACCAATTCCGGCACCACGAACAGCCGAAACGGCTCCATAGCCCACTTGAGCGGCGGCAGCCTCTCCACCTCGTGAAAGACGACCATGTCCTTCTCGAAGACGTTGCTGTGTCTTGCCTCCTTTACCCGCCAAGCGAGATCGGAGTCGGCGCATTCCACCGGGCGATCCCGAAAGTCCCGGAAGCACAGCCTCATGTCGAATCCACCCAACTCCTGGAACACGTTCCGACGATACCAGGCGTTGCACGTGGGATACGTGGGGTGTTCCTCTGGAGCCTCACCGCTGGCGCGTGAGAAGAACTTCACCTCCTGTCCCGGCTTATACAGAACCTGCCCGGTTACCAGCGCGACGCTATCATCGGTGAATGCCCTAGCCCCGAGTTTCAACCAGCCGGGTGCGGGGCAACAATCGTCGTCGGTAAAGGCGATCAGCTTGCCGCGAGCCAACTCGACCCCCTTGTTCCGCGAATTGGCCGGCCCGAGATTCACGTCCATGCGATGGTAGGTCATCCTGCAAGGTGACTGCAAACGCAGCATACCGACCATCGCCTCGGTGTCATCCGTGGACAGGTTGTCGATGACCACGATCTCAAAGTCGGCCGGGGCGAAGTCCTGACTCCACACGGCTTGGATTGCCTCGCGGAGTAGGGCTGACCGGTTGCGCGTGGGAATCACGACCGACACAAGTGGATCACTAGTCGATGCGCCCGAATTCGCAGGATCATCAGCTTGGTGTGCAAGTGCATCGGTCATTTCACGAATGCCCAGTAGGCCCAGCCGGGGATGAAGCGCTTGTGCTTGTTCAAGACGCAACCGAGCAGCGTGACCCCCGCCTGATTCAACTCTAGTCTAGCCCGTTCGAGCATCTCTGCCCGGGTGCGCCCCGCTTCGACCACCAGGACAAGCCCCTCCACCCCCGCCGCGATCGCCAGAGCTCCCGCGGCCTGCAGGACAGATGGAGTGTCTACTAGAATCACCTGATACTCAGCCCCCAGCTGATCGACGATACTGCTCAACACACTGCCCAGATTGGGCTCCAGGCTTTCGCGCGGGTTGTGTCGCTGAGCCGGGATTACTGCCACACCGAACTCACCGGTTTGCACGCACTCGGCAGGTGTCAGCTCGTTCCCCGCGATCGTCGTAATGCCACGCCTCGCATCAAGTCCCAGTATCGACGCAAGCACGGGACGGACGGTATTGAGTTCGACGATCAGCGGAGACAGTCCGCAGCCCTCCTTCAGATGTCGGGCCACGTTCAGCACTACGGTCGAGCAGCCCGCACCCCGATCGATGCCGGAGAAAGCAAACACTCCTGGCCCCTTCTCCGGAAGCGCTCGGTACAGGGTCAGCGCGGTCTTTCGGTAGTTCTCGTTCGCCTCAGGGCCCATTGGACACACTACCCCCGCCGATTCGTCCCGGCCAGTACCGTTCCGTCCTTCGACAGAATCCGCCGATACCGTCCCTTCGTGAGTGGAAGCACCGCAATGACCGGAGCGCCGAGTCGAGCCTCGACTGTATCCACGTCGTAAACCCGGTGATCGAAGAACTCCAGTACCGAAGCCCACGCCAGCGCAGCCAGCAGCCCGGCACCCAACGCGATAACCAACAGTTTGAGTTTTCGGATTCCAGATGGGGCAAACGGGGCTATCGCATGCTCGATGACTTCCACGTTCCCGACCTTCTCGCGCTCCATGGCCGCCGTCGCCGTGGCCTCTTCGTGCTTTTGCTCGTAGTACAGGTACGTACCTTCGACCACGGTCACACTGCGGCGTAGCGCTCGCCACTCCATCTCACGCTCATGCAGGGAGCTCAGCCGTTGCCGCAGTTCGTCCTCCATCCCACGCCAAGCAGCACACGTCTTCTCCGACTCCGCCAGCCGAGTACGGAGGTTCGACGCGATCATCTCCGTCAGCACCGCGAAGTGCTCGCGGTTCGCACGCATGAGTTCCGAGTTCGCCACCGGCTCGAGCTTCAGAAAGGCCAACTGCCTCTGCAGATCGGCCAACTGCAGCATGATGCTACCGAGAAAGGACTCCCGGTCAAAATCCCCCAGCGCTGCGAAGTCCGTCTCGTGTGACTCCAACTCCTGACTAAACCGCTGCAGTTTGGCGGAGGCTATCTCCTGGTGGACTTCGGCGGCGGTTAGCGCCGCCTGCGCATCGGCGATTGCCTCAACTAATTCGGCCTTCTGCCTGTCGGGTGCGCGGATGTTCCCGGCGATCTCGAACTCATGCAACCGCTGCTCACTCTCCGCCAAAGTCGCCGCGTGCTCGCTCACCTGCGTCTCAAAGAACGATGCCGCCCCAGTATTGAGCAGTAACTCCAGCCGAAACGTCTGATACAAGTCCACGAGCTTGTTGAGGATAGGTGCGGCGAACTGACGCACGGGGAGGTACAACTGCACCACGATCACGTTGGAGTCCTTCACCGGAGTGACTCTCAATCCCTTCTGCAGCATCGCAATGGCTTCCTCTCGCGGCGTAAGCCGAACGCGGAATCCCAGTCGGATCAGGAGTTCGTCCTTCCAGTCTCTCACCTGACTGACGAGGTGCCTCGCATGGTAGCGCACGCGCGGTACAAACCGCTCGGGAACCGCCTCAGGCGGACCAGGCTTGTCGAGGCCCAGTTCGTCCACAAGTTGGCCCAGCAGATCGGCGCTCTCCAATAGCCCGACCTCGGAATTGACGTCCTGATATCGCTGGCCAATGATCATCATCGGACGGTCGCCGAGCACCGTCGATGGCATCGCCTGCTCGTGCCCGATCTTCACCAGAATCTTCGCCGTCACCTCATACACGTCGTTACGCACAAGCATCACGTACGCGAAGGATACGCCGACCGTGACCGCCATAACGACGCCCATACTCCATTTGCGTTTGAAGAGAATGGAGACCAGATCGCGCGTCGAAGTAGGTAGGTGCAGGTGCTTCATCATAGAGCCTTCGTGCTCACTCTGATCTACCCAGTTCGGACGCCGCAACGTCCGAACTGCCCGTAGATGGTCGCCCGACGACCGGTACTGTGCCAGTTGGGATCGGGCTAACGAGGTCTGCTGGACGCCGGCCATAGAGCTCGGCCAACTCCTCCAGCTTCCCATCAACGCGCCCGGTAAGCCGATCCCAGGTGAACAGCTTGGCCCGCTCGCGAGCGGGTCGGCTCATCTGGCGGACCCGCTCCGGATCCGAGGCCAGCTCCGCCATTCGCCTGGCGAACGCAGGCACCTCGGGCTCTTCCAGGAAGCCCTGCACACCGTGCTGAACTGACTCCCGCGGTCCGCCGCGATTCGTCGCGATCGCGGGCTTTCCAAAGGCCATACCTTCAATCGGCACGATACCCCAATCTTCATTAAAAGCGGTGAATAGCGTCGCATAACAACTGTCGTAGAGCTCGTGCAGCTCATCATCGCTCGGAGATACGTGGAACTCGATGCGCTCGTCGCTTCCAGCCAACGCCTTCAGCTTTGCCAGGTATGGCCTGCTCTTGTCGTCGACGATCCCGGCGATCACCAGCCTGAAGTCCGCAAACTCCGGCCGGCTCGACACGAACTGTTGAAACGCCCGAATCCCCAACTCAATGTTCTTGGTCCACATCACCCGGCCGGGCAGCAGAAAGAACCGCTCCAGAGTGTAGCTCGGATTCTCCGGAAGCAGGCCCAAACCCACGTAAGACACCTCGAGTTTCTCCGATGGCGCCAGGCGGCCACGCAGCACCCGCTGCCTAACCTCCTCACTGATACAGAACGCATGGTCGTACCGTCGCCACGCCCTGCGGTCGATCCAGCGGTACCCCGGCGACCCAAGCCGCACGATCGCCCGCGTCAACCACCCCCGGTCCGATAGGTAGTTCGCGCGGTAATGGGGGTCGAACACGATCCGCAGCGGCGTCAGACAGAGATTGACCACCGGGATCCGCGGGGCACCGAACACCACGAAGTCACCCAATCCCTCACACACGACGACCAGCGCATCGTAACCCTCCAGCGGCAGCCGTTGGCGAAGCAGCCGCATGCCGGCGCGGGCTACGGCACTGAGTGAGCGCTTGACCGACACCGGAGTCAGCCGAATCACCTTGCGCTGGGCAAAACCCGGAAACGTAGTCTGCGGCTCGAACAGATTCGTGAAGATGGTCCACTCGTGACAACTGCGCCCGGTCAACTCGAGGATCGTGCGCTCGGCACCGCTTGTCAGGTAGACCCACGGATAGTACAGGGCTACCTTCACGATTTGTCGTTTCGCGCCTGGTTTCGGGTCCCCGCCTGGCGTCGATGGTAATCCTTGTACCAGGCGATGGTCTCTTCCAGGCCCTTTTCAAGACCATACTTAGGCACCCAATCGAGCCGCTCGCGGGCCTTGCCGGCGACCATGTACTGCTCGCGCACTTCGTTGCTGGCGATGTTCTGAATGATCGGGTCAAGATCCTGGCGGCCCATCATCTCCAGCACCTTCTCGACGACGTCAAGCACGGTGAGCCTGATCTCCAGTGAAAAGTTGAACGCTTCGCCGGCCAGCGAGCCATCCTCGCTCATCCGTTCAGCAAGACAGAGATAGGCTTCGACGGCATCACGAGCATAGAGGAAGTCGCGTACGAACTTCCCGTCGCTACGAATCAGGAACCGTTCATCCTGCAACGTCGCGAGGATCAGGCCGGGTACCGTCCGGCTGAAGTTGAGATCACCGCCGCCGAACAGATTGCCGCAGCGGGTCACCGCGACGGGCAACTGGTACGTCAAGGCGTACATACGGCAGATCAGGTCGGTGCAGCTCTTGGAAACGTCGTAGGGGAACTCACCCTGCAGCGCGTACGTCTCGCGGTAAGGCAGCTCGTGCGACGTACCGTAGGCTTTGTCTGATGAAGCCACCACGATCCGTTTCACGATCCCTGCCTGCCGCGCAGCGTCGAGCACGTTCCACGTGCCCTGCACGTTGCACTCCAGCGTGCCGACCGGGTCCTTCTTCCCCACGCCGACCAGCGTCTGCGCGCCCAAGTGGAAGATCGTGTCGATCTCATACTCGCAGATCATCCGGCGGAGCAGAGCAAGATCGCCGAGCGAACCGTTCACCGCCGAAATCCGCTCCAGCCAGCCCTCGCTGACCAGCATACTCCGTGGAGCATGGTCCCGGATCAGAGCGACGATCGAAGCCCCTCGAGCATACAGTTCTTTCACCAGCCAACCCCCGAGGAACCCGGTGGCACCGGTCACCAGCACCGTCCGTCCCTTCCAATGCTGTGGAGCGGAGCCTGTCATCGTGTCTCCAATCGTTGTTTACAGATGAGGCAATGCGCGAATCACGTCCGATCCACGATCCAGCAAGCTTCGCCGGATCGGCACAACGCCTCGAAATCGGCCTGGTCTCGACTCGTATCCATGGACTTCCAGAACCCCTCGTGCTGGAACGTGTAGAGCTCGTTGTGGGGTACTAGATTCGGCAAGACCTCACGCTCCAGGTTCTCTCCGTCCCACAGGTCGAAGACCTTCTTCGAGAAGACGAAGAAACCCGCGTTGATCCAGTGTTCACGGATAACCGGCTTCTCCACGAACCTCGACACGCATCCGCTCTCGTTGAACACAATCGTGCCGTACTGGGACCGAAGTGGCACTGCCGTCACCGTCGCCACTCCGCCGTGTGACTTATGGTAGTCCACGAGCTTGCACAGATCTACGTCCCCGAGTCCGTCGCCGTAGGTCACGTGAAACAGCTCGCCAACATAAGGCGCGCATCGCCGGACGCGCTCACCCGTATCGCTATCCGCCCCCGTGTCGACGATGTCGATATGCCAATCGTTGAAACGCCCCTTGAAGTAGTCGATGAGCATCTCCATCCGGTGCCCCGCTGCCAGAACGAACCGCGTGATACCCTGATGAGCATAGAGCTCCATGAGGTGTACCAGGATGGGTGTCCCACAGATGGGCATCATGGGTTTGGGAAAATACTCGGTGAAGGGATAAGCCCGGGTACCTTGACCGCCACACAGGATGACCGCTTCCATAAGGGTGTTCCTCTCGCACCGTGGTTCCGATTCCAGCCCTCTTCTCAAGCGTCCTTGCCCGATGTAGCACCTGAGCTGTCCCTAATCCTCACTCAGCCAATCTCGAGAATGAACGCAAGACGCTCGGACGACGTGGGTCATCTCTTGCCCCTACGCTGGGTAGTATATCGACGACAACAGCCCCTGGCAACTGCCTTGCAGCCCAGCGGATGAGACTCCTCTGCACGACCGAATAACAACCGGTTAAGGGCCGCGTCAGCGGAATCGACGCCCAGCGTGAGGGACGCCGATAAATACGGCTGGCACGTCGAGGTACGCCTCCGTGTCAGGGGGGTCGATGTGCCCGACCAACCAGGAGGCAACGCGAATCGCTGTAGTCCTCAAACACCTTCCTCGGCGCCCCCGGCTCGATGGCTGACAACCCACCGCCCTCATTCGCACGCCGAGACTCAGGTCCTTCTAACCATGGTCGAGCCCAGAGCTGGAGAGTCGGTGAATAGCGCAGATCCCGCGCCCTAGCTGACGGCGTCGATCAAGTCCACCCGCTCGGTGCGAATGGCTAGGTGGTTTGAACCACGGAAGTCCTCGTGGGCGAAGGCGTACTCCCGGAATTCGACGTGCCCCGGGTAGATCTTGCCGACGGTGTACCCCCGCTCGTTCAGAAACGTGTAGAAGTCCCGGAGCATGTACTTGGTCAGGATGCTCACCTGGCCGTACTCGAATTGAACCACTTCAATACGTTTCTCCCGGAAGGCCCTCTCAAAGCCCGATAGCACAAGACTCTCCGCCCCCTCGACGTCGAGTTTCAGGAAGTCTACCCTTTCGATTCCCTGTTCATCCAGATACGCATCGCCGGTCCTCACCTGGCCGGTCACGTGGACATGCTCGAATTCGTGCGGATACTCCGTCATCGTCGCAATCGAGCTGACTTCAGGGAAGAACCGCATCCGGACCTCCCCGGGTTGGTTCGACAATCCAAAGTCGTTTACGGTGATCCTGCTGATGGAAGTCGTACGCCTCTGCAACTGCGCTGCCGTGTCCGGGATGATCTCGAAGCAATGGATGGCGGCGCACGGAAGACACTCACCGGCAAGCATGGCCCAGTCCCCGACGTTGGCTCCTACGTCGAGAACGCACCGGATCCCCAAAGGCTCCAAAGCCCTCAGTACGAACTGCTCGCCGTTACGGCGGAACGCGTACTCCGCTGCGTTCTCATAGCATTCCAGGAAGCGGGAACACTTGCGTGCTATCAGCCGCACGAGCCACGATCGTCGGTGAGTCGCCACATATCGGCACAACACGGACCTACGCCTCCCACCCGGATGACGACTTTGAGACTCGGCGATGCCTTACCCACCGATCGTAGCGAGACCATAGCACCATCCGCAACGCTGAGCAAACGTGGCTGTCCCATGCGGCCAGCACCCCCTGATCCGCTCCCAGCCAGACAACAACGCTCATGCTGTGGAATTGCTGCAACTCACCCGGTATCATCCATGGGTGACATGGCGATGCGGTAGGTGCGCTTGCTCTCGACAGGAGCGGGACGGGCTCAATCGTGTCAGGAGGCAGAAGCAGTGCTCAATGACACTTCCCAGGACGGACCAGCCCCGTACGTCTCTGTGGTCATCCCCACATTCAAGGAGCCGGAATGCGTGCGAAAGGCCATCCTGTCCCTCTTCGGGCAGGATCTGGACAAGTCACGATACGAAGTCATCGTCGTCGATAGCTCCCCCGATGATCGCGTGGCGGCCTTGGTGACCGAGCTGCAAGCGGAGGCTCCCTGCGCCCTTCGTTTGCTGACCAAGCATGCGGAAGGCCCCGGTCCGTCCCGCAATCTAGGGGCCAGCCAAGCCCGAGGCGACATCCTCGCACTGATGGACAGCGATTGTGAGGCCACGCCGCATTGGCTCGAGCACGGACTGGCGGCGTTTGCCGACGGAGTGGGTCTCGTCCAGGGGCGTACCCTCCCGGAGCCAGGGGTACCCCTTGGCATCTTCACGTGGTACGTGAACGTGGAGGGGGAGAACCACGTCTACGAGTGCGCCAACATCTTCTACCGGCGGTGTGCCTTCGAGCAAGCCGGTGGCTTCGATATGGCTTACAACGACGCCAGCGACCGTGTCAGGGGCGGCGAAGACGTCGATCTCGCGTGGACTGTAAAGCGTAACGGCTGGAAGAGTCGCTTCTGCCACGACGCGCTCATGTACCATGAGGTGCAGCCGATGTCGATCGCGCGTTGGATCTACGTGAAGCCGCTTTTCATCTGGCCTCTACTTGCCAGAAGGCACCCCGAATTACGCCGTGCCTTCTTTGCTCGCTACTTCTTCGATCGTCATCAGGCGTGTATCGTCCTGGCGCTCATCGGGCTGCTCCTGGCTTTGGCAACTCCCCTCGCCTTGGTGATGTGTGTCCCTTACATCGCAAGCCGCGGTGTCGAACCCACCCGCACTCTGCGCGGCCCGCTTCGCCTGCTTCGCGTGGCCGCCTACGCGCTGCACGACCTAACCTCGTTGGCAGTCTTCATCGCAGCTAGCGTGCGTTTTCGGTCTCTGCTTCTCTGACACTATCCCGTGGGACTTGCGCGACGTCCTCTCGGCTAAGCAGTCCTACGCACGGGCGCCGCTTCCGCGACCAGTTTGCATCGACGTTCCTGCACGCCGATGCGAACCCGCGTGACCATCTTGGACAGGCCTCTGATGTCGCTGGTCCAGACCTCAAATGCCGCCGCCAACTCGGCAGCGTCCTCCCGCGTCAGGCTGAACTCAAAGAGCTGCGGCGAATCGAGACGATACGGCGCAGTGTCCGTGGGAGTGCCGTCAGCCAGCCAGAGCGCGAAGTCATACTGCATCATGTCTCGAGCAGGAGTGAGCACCTCTTGCGGTGTCGCTCCGTAGGCATGTTTGAGGTGTACGAAGCGATGGAAATCGGCCCAGAACACGTCAAAGTCGGGAACCCTCGCAGCCACGCCGCGATCTTCCAGCAGCAGGCGCGTCTTGCCCATCGCCAGATCACAAACCTCCGGCCACAAGAAGAACGACCCCAGGGCGCGGTACTTGTACATGAGGTTGTCACCGATTTCGGCAGTGCGGAGCTTCTCGAAGTTGCCATCCTGTGAGTAGAACTCTGCGCAGGTCTCCTTGCTGGGGAAGAGCTCGCTCTTGGTCTCCTCTACGAACCGATCAAGGAGCGACTTTCGGACCTCTCCGTCATCTGCCTCCATCGCTTCAAGCATAGCCTCAAGCCAATCGTAGCGCTGGATACCACAGGCGTGTGCGAAATCGCAAACGTCTCCGAACCACCCGTCGTTGAAGAACACGCTGAAAGTCACGTGCAGCTTGCGGGCTGTGATGTAGTCCTCGAAGGGAAGCGTCTCAGTCGCCACGACGATTTCTTCTACGTCGAAGACTCGCACCCCACCATATTCTCCGTAGTTCTTCGGCAGCACTCGATACCGGGTATCGAACTTGAACTTACCCCTGAACTCAGCACTCTCCATATCCGAACCCTTGAGCATCATCGCCTGGAAACAGTGCATCTGGTCCGTACCGGCGTTCACGAGCTTTCGCAGGCCCTCCCGGTGCGAGTCCAGGGTCTCGCCCGGCAGGGCCAAGATCAGGTCCGAAGTCATCCGCATTCCACGTCCGCGGATCGTTGCGCCGAGCTCTTCATAGGTGCTGAGACTGATGTTCTTACGTCGGGCAATGCTCAAGACACGATCGTCCAGAGACTGCACGGCCTGGTAGAGGGTCAGCGCCCCATTGACATTGTCCATGGCTCGTATGATGCGATCGGCGCGGTTCTTGCCCGTTGTTGCGTCGATGAACGTCGGCCAGCCGTATTTCTTCTGTGCCTCGCCGATGTACTCCGAGATCGTGACATCGCGTTCGTACATACCGAAGTTGGAGTCGGCGATGCGCAGCGTACCGACTTGGGGTGACTCGCGGTTGATCCGTTCCCCGATATAGTCGATCTCCGCCTCCAGGCGCTCCAGCCCGAACGAGTTGATCCGATTGTAATGCGAGGTCCCCTCCGAGCAGAACGAGCAGGAGAACGGACAGCCTCTGTTGGTCTCGATGATCGGCGCCAACTTGCCATCGAAAAACGGGTCCATGATCCCGGCCAACCACGGCGAAGGAACTTCATCAATATCTCGATGACGCGGAAGGGCTTCGCGACCGACCACTTCGCCGCTTGGTCGCCGCCAGATGCAGGATTCGTGCTCTAGCTCGCAGAACGCCTCGAGAGATCGCCCAACCTCGTTGAAACGCTGCACGAGATCGCGGGCTACGAAGTCACCCTCGCCGAGGCAGTAGACGTCCAACTCCGAGTGGTCGCGCAAGAACTCGATCTGGCGTTCGGCCTCCACCGGGACGTTCGGTCCGCCCATCACCGTCAGGATGCTCGGGTCCATCCGCTTGGCGAGCTTCGCGAAGTGCAGACCCAGCGCCTCGTTCCATACGTAGTTCGTGACCATGACGATGTGAGGCGCCTGGTCCTTGATGGCCTGCAACAGGTGTTCGGGATAGGCGAACAGGTGCGACTCCACATCCGCCAAGTCGCGATCCATCACGGCTTTCATGTATGCCACGCCCAGGGGCATACACTCGGTGGCCAAGACGCCGCCGTAGTTGTGCCGCAGATCGGCAAGGTACACGATGGTCTTCACGGCATTTCCTCCTGACGCTTCGCTGCGTGCGACGCCAAAACGGTTGCCGGAGCAGGACTCGCTATCGGCTCTCCTGCGCCACCGTCGTCTTCCTCAGACCAATCCTCGGGCGCCCAGCAGACTCTCGCCACCCGCGCAGCTACCCACAGGGTCGTCTTGAGGATAATCCTGCAATCGAGCGCGATCGACCAGTTCTGCACGTACTCGATGTCACAGCGGACCCAATTATGAAAGGAACACTCTCGGTGTTCAGCCACCTGTAACAGACCGGTGATTCCGGGCTTGACGGTCAGCCGAAAATCACGCCAGTTCGGGCTGCGTTGCATCTCGTCCATCACCAGCGGACGCGGGCCGACCAAGCTCATGTCACCGCGCAGAACGTTAAACAACTGCGGAATCTCGTCCAAGCCGAGGTCCCGAAGGACTCGCCCGCAGCGTGTCCTGCGCGGATCATCGAACATCTTGAACATCGGGCCATCCACGCTGCTGTGCGCCTTGTACTGCTGTTGCAGCAGTTCCGCGCCCACCTTCATGGTGCGAAACTTGAACATGCTGAATTCCCGGCCGTTCCGTCCGCAGCGACGCTGCACGTAGAACACCGGCCCTGCCGAGTCTAGCCTGACGAGAACCGCGATCAGGATAACGAGTGGCAACCCGAGCAGGAGCGCTGCCGACGCAGCGGACACGTCGATGAACCGCTTGGTCGCTCGCAAGAACCAAGATCTGGGCATCTCCACCGGCCATCGAGAGGGCTTAGACCGACCGCAGTGTCTCCCATTCGCGCGCCC
Organism: bacterium; assembly: GCA_024231775.1. Lineage (GTDB taxonomy): Bacteria > Planctomycetota > Phycisphaerae > UBA1845 > UBA1845 > JAAEQG01. Next base: position 15,725 of record JAAEQG010000094.1, on the reverse strand, counting down.
GTGATTATCCCTATCACCATCCGCCTTGTAGCGGCGGGGTGCACCGGTGCCATTCCCAATCACCACCTCGCGGTGGACTTGCCTGCCTGGATCGACCTTGAAGTTGGAGCCGACGATGCTGTACTCGATTCGTGCCCGGGCTCTGGACTCAACGCCGGGCCACAGGATGCTCTCGCGCACGAGGCCACCCGCACCTATCCGGCAGCCATCGCCGATCACCGCCGGGCCGATGAGTTGGGCACCGTCTTCGATCACGCACTGGCGACCGATCAGGATTGGCCCAAGAATGTACGCCGACGCTCCGATGCGTGCGTCATCCGCAGCCCACACGTCACGATCGATTGTGTTCAGGCCCTCTCGCTGGATACATCCCTCACCTAGCAAGCGCCGGTGGATCCGCACATAATCCTCGATGCTCTCTATCCGGGCAGACCATCCGCCCAGCGGGTGAGCCGACACGACAGCGCCATCGGCGCACAGTTTTGGAATAAGCTGTTCCTTGAGGTCCGCGTAACCCTCACCGGGTATTTGGTCCAGGACCTCAGGCTGAAAGACGTACACACCGCTAAACACCTGGCGGCGGCGACGGTCGCGGGAAGCATGCAGAATCTCAAAAGCCTCAACCCGCCCCTCCGCCGACACCACCGCATTCTCGAAGCGAGAGGGACGCATGCCTTCATTACTCGGGAACATGCCCAGCGTTGCCGTTGCTCCATTTCGACCGTGGGCACGCAGCAAGCCCTCCAGGTCATCCCCCCTGAGGTATGTCGAAGCACTGGTCACTAGGAACGAGTCGTTCCCAATGAGAGACTGATGTTGTCGAATCGCACCGGCGGGGCCCACAGGAACCGGGTCCACGGCATACTCCAACCGAATGCCCCACACCGAACCATCACCGAAGTGGTCTGACACCGCCCCCACGTCCGTCGGCGAGAGCGAAAGCCCGATTTCCACGATTCCACGGCTGCGCAGCGCAACCAGCTGGCTCACCAGAAATGGCTGATTGCAGAGAGGAACGAGCGGGTGCGGGCATCCCTCAGCCAATGGGTAGTGGTGGTTCCCCGGCCCTCCTGCCAGAATGATGGCCTTCACACGCTTCCTCCCGCTCAAACCCATGCCACGAACGACTACAACGACCGCCCACAACCAGAGATCAGAACCCCAAGCCCACGCCTGAGCTGCTTGCAGAGCGTGACACACACCGGACCCAGCCGGTTACTTTCGTGTCATCCGAACCGCAACCACTCCACGCTAGGAGAGCGAGCACGACAGGTTTACAGCTCAACGGGCCCTACGCCGTCCCCCCAATACGCTTCACGCGGGCATGTACGGAGACAACCCGCAGGCCACGTCCCTGAAGTGGCAGACAGCCACTCGGGTCATCCTGCTGAGCCATCCCCCTCACCGACATTGAACCGCCGGAGTCCAGACGCGTGCAGTGCATGATAGCCCACCCGCTATGACGATTCAACCGAGACGAGCCATGCGGTCGCTGCGGCGCGAACAAAGTCCGAGAATCAGCTCTCTCCGCTGCCGGCACCAGCCAGTCTCTGACTGGACTACCGCCGTCGTACGGCCTCGGAGAGTTGGAGCATCATCGTTGAGCGTGGGTGATTCCACGCCGCCTTCACTCAGGTCCCATGACTCTGGGGCTCTCAGGTGGAGTGTTCGTGATGACACGGTACACACGCGCTCCCGGTGATTCGTGGTTCTTCGGCCGTTCTAGCAGGAGCACGGATGGGTGACAGGCGAAAACGGACGTTTCGTGGGGGAAGGGGCTGACGCTGCTCGGAAACTGGTCGCCAGAAGAAAGGCGCCGGCGAGATTGGCACGTCAGGGCAACCGAGCAGTGGGTTCACGTACGAGTCCGCGATTCCCGCTGGGATCGACACGCCTCATGCGGTAGCATGATAATCGGGATGCGTGGCAGATGGAGGATCTTGGTAGAAAAGCCTGGGGCGACCCGGACGATCGACTGGAAGCACGATCCGGTAACCACGAAGATCCCATGATCACGCGCTTGATGCCCCACGCTGCGCGGCAACCGTGCTATGATGTGCACGCCCTCGGCAGCGTAGCCGGAGGCGTTTCCCGCAGGAACGTATGGCGCCGCTGAGCAGCGCGTACCGATCTCCGGACAACATTCCCTAGATGGTGGGCGCATGATGCTATGGGAGCCGAGGCTGCCTCGTGGGATTTCCGCCGTCGGCGAGACAAGCCGGGACCGTCTTGGCCCTGTCGCCTTCACCCTGGTCGAAGTCATGGTGGTGATTTCGATCATCGGACTGCTGCTGGCGATTCTGCTCCCGTCCATGGCTCGCAGTCGTGAGAACGCGCGCGCGGTCCTCTGTCGCGGGAATCTAGTTGAGTGGGGTCGTGGGATGTTCGTTTACGCGGACCTGCACCGTGGCTGGCTTCCCTATGAGGACCGCGGTGAGGAAGCTCTCGGGCGCTTCTGCTGGTTTGACGTTATGAAGGACATCTTCAACACGGCGACGATTCCTGAGAGTGTCAGGGCATGTCCAACGGTGCTGCGCAGCGATCCGGAGCGCGAGGAGAGCTACCGCATGAACAGCAAACTCGCCGAAACGAACCCGAACAGCGAGCACTACCTACCGTACCGGCGGCTCAATACACTTGCTCGCCCCGGGCAAACTGTGCTGCTCTTCGACGGGGACGTCGGCGGAGGGCGAGTCTCGTTCAAGGGACGATGGCGGGTTCGGGGTGACGACGTGAACTACCGGCACAACGACGCCACCAATATTCTGTTTGCCGATTGGCACGTGGAGATGTTCAGGACGCACGTTGTCCGAGAGAAGTCGATCCGCAACGCGCCGCTTGTTTGGCAACCGGAGGACATGGGGCCGTGGAACGCAGACCCCAAGGGACGCTAACCCTGGAGCGATCTTGAAAGATGGCGGGCACCACATCGCAACGCGTCGAACGCAAGTACCTACTGTCCGAGGACCAGTTGCAGGACGGTATCGAGCAGGCCGGCGCCATCCTTCCAATCTACCGCTACGCCGGTGTGCGAGACTGGTACAGCCTGCGGACGACGTACCTGGACACGGACGATCTTCAGGTGTTCCAGGAGTACTTGCGGGATTGTCCGGTCCGCCGCAAGATTCGCATTCGCCAGTATGTCGTTCATGGGCAAATCGACGGGCACTCGTGGGTCGAATTGAAGGAGAAGCGTCGAAACCTGCATCTGAAACAGCGATTCCGCTGCAGTGCGCGCGCTGTCGCCCTCCTACTGCGGGGCGAGGACATCCAGAACGATCTCCGCGCCTGGAACACCAACAACGTGCGGCCGGTATACCACCTGATCCGGTCCATGATTCTCGACCAGCGGTTGACCCCGGTTGTACATGTGGACTATGAGCGGATTGCCTTCCAATATGAGCAGAATCTCAGCATGAGGATAACGCTCGACCGCAACGTGCGCTTCAGGGCGTCAAACAACGGCGACCAACCGCGCAAACTCAGTGGATTGGTCCTCGAATTGAAGCACACCGACGCCAGGCCGGAATGCATGCGAGCCCTTCCTCGTCTGCTCGGCGCGTCGCGACGCCGGCGTTTCTCGAAGTTCGGACGGGCTATGCGGGAACTGGATCCGTCCCCTGAAAGTGACGGTGCTTCATGAACAACAACGAATACGCGATCGACGCAAACGAGTGGTTGGACACTTTGGTCGAGAGTATCGGCACCACGCCAGACGACAGTGTCCCTCTGGCCGCCGTCGTAGTCCGCTTGCTCATCGCGTGCATGATCGGATGGATGATCGGCCAAGTCTTCCGCCGGACTTACACCGGCAAGAAGTTCGCCCCTACGTTGCCGGACACGCACGTGCTGCTATGTCTCGGAGGGGCCTTGATCTGGCTGGTGGTGGGGAACAACCTCGTGCGGGCCTTCGGGCTGGCGGGCACAATCGGACTCATCCGTTACCGCACACGCGTACGCGATCCGAAGGACACCACCATTCTGTTGTTCAGCATGGTGATGGGTATGGCGTGCGGTCTCGGACACTTTGCGGTTGCACTTGCGGGCACAGCCGTTGTACTGGCTATGCTCATTCTCCTGCACGTCGGTCATCAGCGGCGGTCACATCGACCGGTCCCGACGACGGGGCGCCCACCCCCACAGTCCGATGACGCCCAGGGCGGAGAGTGAGGCCCGGCTGGGGAAGCACGAATCTGACGTTCCCTCTTGCGACTGTGGCGGTGGCACCATGGGTTTGGCTTGACTGGCAGGCCGTATCCTCTTGGCCAGCGTTTGCCCCGTCGGTCCTCCAAGCGGTCGGCACGGTCGAGCAGTTCACCGTGTGCGACATGACCCGCAGGTGGCTTGAAGGCAATCGAGCGGTGACACGGCGACGAAAGAGCAACACCAGAGGAAGGACGGTCCGCTGACGATGAAGCATGCCGGTGAGTCTTGGCTGACTCATGACGCATCGGTCCTGACGTGCCCAGGGTCGTCCCGAGTCAGATAACCGGTCCTACTCGCGCAAGGGAAGATAACACCGACCAGATGCTGGCCTATGCCGCTCACGTGCAAAGCAAACACTCGCTTGAAGGGGCCCGATTCGAGGAATAGACTACGCATGGGGCCCGGCAGCGTGCCGCACGCCCACTGGCGTTGATTTTGTTGGCAAAGCGCAGGGTGCGGACCACCGTTCATGTTCACGTCGGCGTCTCCCTGCCGGGATGGGGGCTAGAAGCGCTCTATGTTCAACTTGAATCGTGCCGCATCCCAAGGACCGCTGATGATGTTTGGCAGGGCCTTGGGGAAGGGCCTCGCCGTGCTGGCTCTCTGCTGGCAATGCGGCTGCTGGTACGGTCCGATCAGTCCTACAGTAGAGCAGGTCGCACCAGACGATCAGGCTCCCGAGGAGATGGTCACGCCGGATACCGAACCGCCGGCCGCCCTCGTCCGCCCCATGCTCGGCTACTACTTCAACGATTTTGAAGCCGCCGTCAACGAAGAGTGGTCGACCGACCAGCGGGCCGCCGCTCCCGAGGATCTTCGCGTCTACCTGGGAGAGTTCGCAAACGACACTGTTACGCTGCGCCTCGATGACCTGCCCGAACACGAAGCTGTCTCGGTGGTCACGGATATCTACGTTATCGGTTCGTGGGATGGCAATAGCCACGAGAGGGGACCTGACGTCTGGTCCCTCACGACCGGCGAGGGCCAAACGCTGATCGAGACGACGTTCTCCTACACCGCCTCCCCCAGGCAAGCATACCCCAACAGCTACCCCTTCGGTAGCAACCCAGGGCGCACCGGCTCCATCGAGAACAACTCCCTGGGCCACAGCTACTATGACAGCGACGGAGTCCTTCAGCAGTGGAACTCCGTCTACCAGGTGCACAGCACGTTTGAACACGAGGCAGACACGTTGACGCTTGAGTTTGCGGCCCAAGGTCTCGAGCAGCAGACCGAAACGTGGGGCCTCGATAACGTCAGCGTGATGCTCGCCGTCCCAAACGACAAATGGGAAACCGCGCTAATCATCGAGGCGGAGGACTTTGAGAGCCGTGCCATCGGCGGGCCGGTCCCGGGCGGCTGGAACATCTGGCAATCCGGGCGCCTCACCGATTGGGTGCGATGTGATCCACGATGCAGGACGCTCCGCGTCACGAGCATGGTACGTGGCGAATCGGCGTACGGGCATTGGCCGATCATGGGACTGACTGTCAATCAACGGTTTGAAGCACGCACCACGGTCGCCCAGCGCGAATGGACCCCCTACCTCTTCGAACTCGATCTCACTGAGGACGTTCAGCAAATCGGCTTTGCCTTCACCAACGACGAGCCCCCAGTTCCTGGTCAGGATCGCAACCTCATCGTCGATCGCATCGAATTCGCCGTTCCAGTGGACACGCCCGTAGATGCGTGGCCGGTCCGCGAGCCGGCACCGGAGTTCATGGCTGAACCCGCTGTTCCGCAGACGGACGCGGAAATCATGGAACTCGCCCGAGCGAACATCGAGCAGCACCGCAAGGGAGACATGGTCATCCGAATGCTCGATCCATCCGGCGCCCCGCTGGCCGGTGCCGACGTGCGCTTTGACATGTTCCGCCACCATTTCCGTTGGGGCACCGCGGTTCGGTTCGATCTGGAGAATCCCGACCGACCCGTGGAGCGCCGGTACCGCGACCGCCTGGCGGAGATGTTCAATTATGGCACTACCGAGAACGTCCTTCGTTGGGGTCACTTCGAGGCTGAGCGCGGTGAACCCAAGTACGACGAACTCGACGCGTATATCGACATCTGCGCACAGCTCGGCATCGAGCTGAAGGCGCACAATCTGGTGTGGGGCCACTTCCAGGACATTCCCGGGTGGTTCACCGAGGAGGACATCGCAAACTCCCGTGAGCTGCTGGAAGCACGCACCCGCGAAACGCTGAGCCACTTTGCCGGCAGGCTCAGGAGCTACGACATCGTCAACGAGCCGATCCACGCCTTGCAGTGGGAGTTCTGGGCAGGCTCCGCCTATGTCGAAGACACCCTGAACTGGGCACATGAGGCCGATCCCGACGCTACCCTGATGATCAACGAGTTTGAGATCATCGCGGTACCATACATGGCAGACAACTTCTTCGTACGCATGCGCGAGCTGCTGGATCGCGGCGCACCCCTCGGTGGCGTCGGGGTCCAACTCCATGCCAACCTTGGGGAGTGGTACATGCCACTCGACATCTGGCGGGGCTTCGAGCGCATGTCCCAGTTGGGCGTTGAGGTCCACCTTACGGAAGTTAGCCTCGGGGCGGAGAACACCATCATCCTCGGCGGACCGCACGACGGGGAGCCATGGTCGGACGATCGGCAAGCGGAGTACTACTCCGATGTAATGACTCTGGCGTTCGGTCATCCTCACGTCGAGTCGATGACGTATTGGGGTTTCACCGATCGCCGACATTTTCAGCCGGGCAGCGGATTGTGGGATCTCGAACTCCGGCCGAAAGCTGCTGGCGTTGCTTACCAGCGCCTGCTAGAAGAAACGTGGTCCACCGATCAGCAGGTTACCACCGACTCGGACGGGATCGCCACGCTACGAGCCTTCTACGGCTGGTACCGGATCTCCCGAGGAAATGGCGTAGCTGTCGTTGAATTCCTGCCGGAGGACGCCGCGGTTGACTCGATGCTGGAGGTCGAAGTCCATCCGTTCGGCGATGATAACCTCGACGGGAAGATCGATCAGACCGACTTGGCGGCCTTCCAGGGCTGCTTCACGGACGCCGACGTGCGAACAGTGCTTCCGCCCTGCGCACACTTCGACTTCGACGGCGATCGCGACGTCGATTGCGACGACTGGAGTCGATTCGACTCCACCTGGTCGGCCGAGGACTCGCCCGCGTTCCTGCCCTGCACCATGCCCATCCCGACCGCGGAGGCTTCCGGGTGTCGATATATCACGGTTACGCCGCCGCCGGGCACCGAACCGATCGCGCTATACATCACCTCAAGCGATTGGCTCTGCGTAGCCAAGTACATTGATGCTGATGGGATGTTAGCGGACGAGCCCGTCTTCCTCACACCGTCGGAGTTCGGACAGCTGCATCTGGCCAGCCCGTTGATCGTCCCCGATGCCGTGTACCACATTCAGGCGTTCGACGGAGCGCATCTCTCCCGCCGCGCCACGGTGAAGACGTGGCGCTGGGGTGACGCTAATAATGATGGCGTCGCCAACGACGATGATATTGTGCTGGTTGTTGACGCGTTCCACGGCGACTACACCGACTTGCCCTTCCAGCGCGTCGATATGGGTAAATGCATGCCCAATCGCGGCGTAGACTTCGATGACGTGACGTTTGTGATCAGTGCTGCTGCGGGAGAGCCCTACGCGGATTCCTGCCCAGACCCATGCAACAACGAGGGCGACACCTGGGTTCCAGGCGAAGACGAGTAGCCCCCCGTCCCTGAGTATGGGTGCCTCCTCCTGTGGCAGGCGACCGTTTACTCGCTTGTCAACCTCGCCGTGCATTCGTACGCCATGCTTCGCAGCCCCTCCAGTCCCGCATCATCGCGCTCAACGAGATCTGCGGCGAAGGCATACGCGATCGAGCGATCGGCTTCGGGGGAATACGTCTCCGCCGCGTCGCCGATCATCTCGAGTGGGAAATCCGTGTGGGCGTCGATCGTGATGGCCGCCTCTAGATTGGCAACGAACGCCTCGTCAGTGGTTGTCGTCGCAACAACGGTGAGCTCGAGCGCAAAACGACCCAGCGTAAGGTCTACGCGTGCATCCGCGACGTAGTCAATGCCGTCGCGCACGAGACCACCTCCATCGTCCACGATCACGATCAACGCCAGCGGGATCGTGTCCAGGACCGGGTCCTCCCCCTCGACTAGCAGAGCCATGTCGCATTCTCCAGTCCCCGCGTACGTACCCGCGCGAATCCTCAGCTCCCCGGTGTCCGAACCGTCATCACCCACGTCAACACCCGCGGAACGCAGAAGGGCGCTGCAGCCTGGAACGAGCAGCAACACGCTCACCAACGCAGCGAACGGCAGCGGTAACCGCAATAGCCCGAACCCTCGACTCGATCGCCCGGACGTTCGTGGTTTCATGTATGCCTCCATGGACGGCGGATGACATTCGCCGTCAAGAAGCCTGAGCACGTCAGCGCGCAATCGTGACCGGGGGAACCGTGCTCCCTCCACTGACGATGCGTACCGGTTGAGCGGCGAGTTCCGTCGTGAACGGGAACGATACGGGGCGCGGGATGATCCGATTGATGTACTGTTCGACAAACTCGTCGATCTTCGCGATTATCGTCTCAGGCACGAAGACGATGTCGCAAGGCTCAAGTCGCACATCAGCCGCCTGGCCAGCCAGGATCAGCGCCAAGTCTGACTTGAGAACATATGTGGCTTCGCCGATACGATGACGGAGGATCAAGATGTCACCGAGGTGAGCGGTATCCAGAGCGCCTCCCGCCTCGAAAATGACCTGGGCCAGCGTCTGCTGCGGACGCAGGGAGACGGCGCCGGGGCGCAGGACTTCACCACCGACGTAGACCAACCGTCCGGCCTCCGCTGTAACCATCACGGCCACCTCCGGCTTCTGCAGGATGCCGACCAGCTTGCTCTCCACCTCGCTGGCCAACGCCATGGGCGAGCGCTGAGCCGCCTGAATGTCACCAATGTGCGGAAGCGAAATCATGCCATCTGAGCGAATCCGCACCGGCTGATCCAGATCGGCGTTCGTCGGGAAACGCACGTACAACTCGTCCCCAGGGTACAGGCAGTATTCAGGCGTCGTCTCCGCGTGGAAAGGTGATTCTGCCAAGGAAACAGGCGTCGTTGGCTGTTGGCACCCGCTCAGCAGGCCCGCCACGTAAACGCCGGGCAACAACACGCAGAAGAAGGCACGGGCGCTGCGGACAGGGCCGTTCTCGATGAGCTTTGGAGTATACAATCGTAGGTTCCGGGCCGGGGGTCGGCCGAGGTTGTCAAACAGGCGGCAACACGACGTTAAGCAGATCCGACAGCAGTACCCCGGTAATGGCGCTGATGCTGCTGCCGAACAAATCTCCGAAGATATTGTCGGGCAGGCAAGGACCGCCAAGCACCAGCGTTGTGCAGGCCAGCGTCCGCCAGCGGATCATTCGCCCTAGTGCACGCATGAGCAGCCTCCTCTCGTTAGGCGTATCAACCCCGCACTCCAAACTGACTGCTCACTACCGAACCGGCTGGCCGATGTCAAGTCTGGGGATCGGTGTCCGCCGTCGGCCCAGGTCTCGACCGTCAGCTAGGCGGGCCAGGCTTAGCGGACCGCGGCCTGTGCGTGCGCACCGTCCCTGGAGCGACATTGGACTGCTGTGCATCAAACCGAACCGTTGCGGCCCCTCCGGTACATGAGGCGGCTTGGCAGGGGGCAGCGTGCCGCCCGCAGATTACTGGCCCTTTGCGCTCGGTTCTCGGACACCTGCCGGTCTCTCCGTCCGAAGAGACAGCACTCAGGCCAATCCACACATCGCCGGAACGGTCGCAGCGTGCGGAGAACAGGGACGCCCGGAATCGTACACCAGATGTCTACGCTGCGTCTGCATCAACATGGCAGTCGAGTCCGATCATAATGCGAAGTCCTTGGCGTCGGGGGATTATACTTGACATTCACGGTCCCCGGAGAGAGAATCGGGTACGGCGCCTTGGGTAATCCCAGGACAGCCAGAGCAGGTCGTGGTGTTCAGGGAGAGGAGAGAGCCCCCCCGAACACAGTTCCAGGCTCGCGTCAGGCGGGCACGCGCTGCGTATCGCAGGAGCGTGGCCGGGTTGACCGTGGATACCGATCCAACCTCCTGCGTAATGCCCGTACGACGTGCATCGCGTGGCTCAGGTCGGCCGAGAGGCCTCACGGTTGGGTTTTGGGTTGCAGGGGGAGAAGAGAGATGTCACGCAGTTTCGTCTTGATCGTATTGTCCTTAGGTGTGGGTGTCACGTCAGCTAGCGCCGCCGTGATTCATGCCGATTTCGCCTTCGTGGGCAATGGCGACACACTCCCCCTCTTTGACGACTTCGACAACGAAGTCCTCGACTCACCGCCTTGGAGTGTGCTTTCCGGATCGCCCGGTCCGGAATCCGGAACCGAACTTGAGCTCCATGACGGCGACCTGATTACGGCCTCAGCCGAGGTAGATCCGCTCCTGGGTGTCTTCGCCGGCGTCTTCCTCAGTTTGACTGAGTTCTCCGCCGGCTCTGCCACATCGTTGCTCATGTACGGCGAGGATCCCGGGGACTTCCTGGGCCTGCTGGTGCTGCCCGACGCGGTCATGATGGGCGACGAGTCCGGCGTGCTGAGCGCTATCCCCCTGGATCCCGCCGGAGTAGCCGCCCTCTATATCGATATTGGGACGAATGGCGTGGTGACCGGCGTGGTCAACAGCACGGTCGTCTTCAGCGGACCGCACGACTTCACGCCTTCCGGAGACATCGGGATTGCCGTCGCCCCAGAACCCGGGGCAGCTGCGATGGTCACTGTATTGCTGGCCGCGCGATTGATGAGACGACGCCGTCGCTAGCACAGCGAGTTCCCGACTGGACGTTGGTGCGGGCGCCACCTGCAGATAACCAGTCTGCACCGATCCCCCGACTACGGAGTGCCCAACACGATCTGCAATTCGGCGAAATCCTCTAGGTCGACATCATCATCGCAGTCTGAATCGAATGCCCGGCAGGCAGGGCTTGGCGCAGCCGCTTCTGGGCCGGACATGCACGTAGGGTAGTCAGCAAAGTCTGCCAGGTCCGCGGATCCATCGCCATCTGAATCGCCCGAGGCTCCGTTTGACGTCGCGGGAGTCGAAGCCTCGAAGAACCGCCAGCAGTCTGCACCGTCGGGGAAGCGCCCCATCGACACATCCGTAGTCTGCGAACCAAACACGAAAGTGTCGACGACCGCGTTGCCGTTGGTATCCGTGTCGTAGAGCCCGATCTCCTCTCCACCAGCCCCCAGCTTGAAGTTCGTATGCCTGTCACCTTCGCCCATGTCGTTGTCCGCCCAGAACAGTAGATGCTCGCCCGCGAGAATCGTAGTTTCTGCTGGCACCTGCCACTGTGTCGGATCGCCCAGATCGTCGGTCAGGTACATCCCACCGATGTTGACCGGCGTCCCTCCCGCGTTGTACAGCTCGAACCAGTCGTCGAAATCCCCACCTTCGTCCGATACCACCCCGTCGTTGTCGGCCATGAACTCGTTGATGAAGACCGGTGGCGGGGCATAGCCGACAACATACGAGTATGTCGTCGCCGGAGCCCCCAGCGGATCCTTGGCCTCGGCTGCGAGGTCATCCGTTGCACTGACATAGTACCCCACGGGCGTGTTCTGCGAGAACGCCGGCATCTCCGCCCCGTAAACGCCATCTCCGGCAGCGCCGTCGCCGTGGGAACCGTCGTCGAACATCGCCACGTCCACGGTCCCGCCTCCTGCGTCGTAAGAAAGCGTGACGCTCGCAACGGTGCCATCATCCGTCACCGTGGACGTGATCCATACCGGATCGGCCGCAGTCGGCGCTGCGGGTGTGTGGGTCGTGCCCACAATCGTCGGCGGGATGTTGTGCGGAGCGTTGGTCGCTGCCGGTGTGGGCATCATGAAACCCCAGCTGTCGGTGCCGTCGGGAAAGCGCCCATACGAGATATCCGTCAGTTGGGAACCGAAGACCACTGAGTCGATCAGCGACGTTCCGTTGGTGCCGAACAAGCCGATCTCTTCGCCCCCAGCACCGAGCTTGAAGTTTGTGTGCAAGTCCCCCTGCTCGGGATCGTTATCAGCCCAGAGCACCAAGTATCCCCCGGCGGGGATCGAGACGCCCGGCGGCACCTGCCACTGCGTGGGATCGACAAGATCGTCCGTCAGGAACATGCCGCTCAGATCCAACGGCGATCCTCCGGCGTTATGCAACTCGAGCCAATCGTCATACTCCCCGGACTCGTCCTGGACGGTCGCATCGTTGTCCGCCATGAACTCGTTGATGAACAGCGGCGGCGGAACATCGCCAACCGTGTAGGAATGCGTTGCAGACGGAGCCTGCGGAGGATCGAGCGCCGTCAGCAGCCCATCGTCCGCCGCAATAACGAAGTAATCAAGCCGTGTCCCCACCGGTCGTGGGGGGATGGACGCCCCGTAAACACCGTCTTGAGCAACCCCATCTCCATGGGCGCCGTCATCGATCAGAGTGAAGTCGCCCGACCAAGTCCCCACGGCAACCCTGAGTTGTCCCCAGGCCACGGCCGATTCGTCCTCGAGCCTGCACGTTACCGTGACCCAATCGGAGTCCGATGGATTCGCGGGTTCATGCCGTACTTCCGAGATCACTGGAGGACGGTTTATCAGGTAATTCCAGGTCTCGGGCGATGGAGTGGCCAGCCCCTGCCATGTCTCGGACCCGTCGGGCATCCGGCCTTCGGACACGCCGGAGGATTGCGCGTCGTATACAATCACGCTGATTCCGCTGACGCCGTCACGATCGATCAGCCCCACAACCCCGCCGGCCGCATCAAGCTCGAAGCTTGTGTGCAATCCGCCCTGCTCAGGCTGGTTGTCGGCCCAGAACATCAGATGCCCACCGCCCGGAACACTGGCCCCGGAGGGAATCTCATACTTGGTCGGATCGTAAACGTCATCTGTCAGGTACAGCCCACTCAGGTCGACCGCCGTCACGCCGGCGTTGTAGATTTCGATCCACCCGTCGTATTCGCCCCATTCGTCGGCGATCGTCGCGCGGTTTGATGCCATCACCTCGTTCACAAACAGGTACGGACCCGCCTGAGGAGCGAAGGAATCGATTTCCGCAAGCAGGAACGCACCGCGATCCGCGATAACTTGCTTGATGATGTTGCGGCCAGCTTCAAACAGTTCATTGCGCTCCGCACCGAGTTTGCGGATGTCCCGCCGCGCATCGAACGCGACAGAGCCGAAGAGCGCTTCGACTGTAGCGTCCATCATTCCAGGATTGAAGAAATCCGCAATCCACTCATCAAGGCGTATACAGTGGTAGTCGCGGAAGGCATCTACTTGCATGAGACGCGTGATTAGACGATTCGGCCCGAAGCTGTCGTCAGGCTGACCCTCGACCCCGAGATCGATAGGAGACTGTGAATCGAAGCCGACCTGTACGTCCCAGGGGAATACTGTCCACCGGTCCCGAGCCAGGTCATGAAAGAGAAAGAAGTTGTGGGAGGCAAAGTCAGGGTTGCCCGTCAGGATGATCGTCGCGTAGTAGTCCAGGTACTCTGAAACATCCAGCAACTGATGCATCGCCACCGGGAACTCGTCATCACTCGTGTAATTGATCGTCTGGATGAGATTGACCAGATCGCAGTATCCACCGCTCTCGTCGGTCTCCTTCTCGAAGTAATAGGGGATGACCTGCTCGATGTCCGGCAGCAGCTCAAGGGTGCCTATCTCGGGTTTGTAGATGTGGCCCGTTTCGTCGAGGCCGCGCTCTTCGAGGAACCGCTGGTTGACCTGCTCGGTATCCAGGTAGAGCCCCCAGAACTCGTTGTTCACGTTGAGATGAACGTACTCCGTCGAAGGCACTGGCGTGCCCACGCGACCATGGACCCAGAAGGCGAGCTCCTGGCGCAGCACGGACCAGTCGTCGAAGAGCGCCGCCAGATTGAGTTTCCGCCGTCCGAAGAACAGTCCGTCCGAGGGCAGCTTGATCTTCCAGTTCTTCTTGGAGAAGTTGCGGGAGATGTCTCCGCGATACCGCGCCTCCGCGCCGGGGTGCGTAACACCTGCGTGGGCGAATGATGCCGGCACATAGTCCTTCGTAAACGGGTCGACATCCAGTATCGCAATGTCATCGGGGTCCACAAACAACTCGTACACGGTGAGCGGCGTGGCTGAATCGTCCACGGAAACCGCGCTGATCGTCGCGCTTGGCTCGCTCAGGTTGCCCCAGACATCAACCGCCCGAGTCTGGTACCAGTATTCCTCAAGAACGGTGACGTTGCCGTCCAGATATCGGGCCGTCCGGACCACGTTCGCGAAGAGGTAATCGAATGGTCCCTCCGGTGCGTTCGCGCGAAAGACGAAGTAGCCTGCAAGATCCGGCTCAACGTTCGAATCCCACATCAGGACGTTCTGGTGAAAACCGTTGACGGCTGCGGAGCCAGTCGGCGCGGCGGGTGCTGTGCTGTCCGGCGTAGCCGAGACGACGGAGACAGCGGATAGCAGGGGGGCGCCCACCACAGGAATAACCGTTACGCTCAACACACCTCCCGAAACCCATACAGGAAAGGCGTAGTCGATCGCATAGTCCTTGCCGACCTCGTCAACGATGTCGAACCCAGCCTGAACGGTCTCGTCCTGTAACAACACGTCAAACACCCGCTGTCCGCGCCCATGCTTGCACGAGTCGGAGTATCTGAGCTGAACGACGTAGAAGCCGTCCGGCACGTCAAAACGGTATTCGTCGAATCCGCTTCGAGCCGCGCGGTAGAGCTCCGCGTCCTGAGTTCCATTAAGCATAGGCAGCAGCGCGCACGACTCCTGCTGGCCGCCCATGTATCCATACTGCGGCGGGGCGGAATCCGCATATGCCTGATCCGCCTGCCACTGGCGCCCCAGGTGGTCCGTAATCGCCGGATCCGATGGACCGCTGCCGCAGTTGATGCGAATCTCGACCGCATGGCTCGAACCGGCGGTCGCCAGGCCCACAAGCACCATTGACAGCGCACGCGGCCAAACGGCTAGCCAAGGGGCGACCCGCGACAGAGTCGACTTGCTCCACTGCGGAGTCAAACGCGTTTGCGCACAGCGAACTTCCAACATCTCCATCCTCCTCCATTCACCGTCGACAATCGTCACGACAGCTAGGATGGCACGAGCACGCCAGGCGCGCCCGCCCACCCACTCCAACGACGAGGCGGCACCCGCCCCATCTGAGCCATCAGTCACGGTGTCCTCAGGTTGATCGGGCCGGCCCGAACGGCCCGAACTGCCTCGACGATTATCATGACAGCCATTCGCTGTCGGCTTGGGGCTGTGCCCGTCGCTCAACCGGCGCCGGCCGCTTCAAGGTCGGCCTGCATCATGATCTCGACGAGCTGATCGAACTTGATCGCCGGCGTCCAAGCAAGCAGACGCTTGGCCTTCGAGGCATCTCCGACCAGCATCTCCACATCGGCGGGACGGAAATACGCCGGGTCGATCTCCACGATCAGACGGCCCGTCTTTCGATCGCGACCGGTCTCTTCGGCACCCTCACCCGACCACT
>JAAEQG010000093.1 GCA_024231775.1 bacterium | reverse complement strand
GTCGAGCGTCCGGAGGGGCGGCTGGCGGTGTGGACTTTTGATCTGCGCGACTCGGCCTTGCCGCTGCAAATCGCCTTTCCCATCCTCACCGCCAACCTGGCCGACTGGCTGCTCTCTCCCCCTGGGGGGGGGAACGAGGGGGGGGCGGCTTGCGGAACTCGTCCGGCCCGGCGACCCGTTTCACATCCCACCCAATCCCCAGACGACCGAGATCCGCGTCACCACACCGGATGGCGTCCGGCACTCGCTCCCGGTCGGCGAAAAGATGCCCGTTTTTGCCGCCACCGATCAGTTGGGCATTTACCTGATCGAGCAGTTGGACGAATCCGAAACCAGGCTGCAAGCCGACGTTTTGGCGGTCAATTTGTTCGACGAGGCTGAATCAGACATCACACCGCGAGATGTCGTGCGGGTGGGACAGGCG
Organism: bacterium; assembly: GCA_024231775.1. GTDB lineage: Bacteria > Planctomycetota > Phycisphaerae > UBA1845 > UBA1845 > JAAEQG01. Next base: position 512 of record JAAEQG010000093.1, on the reverse strand, counting down.
GAGGTGACGGATGCGGCGCGGGAGGAAGAAGGCCGTCGCGAGTTTTGGCCGTGGTTGGCGGGCGCGGCGCTGGGCGTGCTCGTTATCGAGTGGTGGGCTCACCAACGAGGAAGTTTATCATTCGCTCGGAGGGGATCGTCAGATCCCCGTCTCAAGCACCGGACTGACCAATGACTTTTACTCGACCATTTCTACTGCTGTTGCTGCCACTCGTGGCCTACTTTGTCTACCTGGGGCGACCGGCTGGCCGCTACGGACGCGGACGGGCCTGGACGGCGTTGATCCTACGTTGCCTGATCGTGCTCCTGATCGTGCTCAGCCTGGCCGGGATGCAGTCCGTCCACGGCGGCGACGAACTGGCCGTCGTCTTTCTGGTGGACGTTTCCGACAGCGTCTCGGAGGTGGAGCGGGAGCGGGCGCTGGCTTTTGTGGAGGAATCGCTGGTCGAGATGGGGCCGGATGACCGGGCGGCGTTGGTGCTGTTTGGGGCCGACGCGCTGGTGGAGCGTCCG
>JAAEQG010000092.1 GCA_024231775.1 bacterium | reverse complement strand
CGATGCTGCGGGACATCCGGCGGGACGATCCCACCTTTCCGATTGACCCGCGCGAGTTTGAGCGGGCCTACCCGGTCCGGGATTTGGAGAGTTTTTGGAATTGGTGGCGTTTCATCGATCCAATTGAGCTTGGACATTGCTACCCGATACTCGGCAGATACATCGAGCGATTGAGGGCGCAGAACGTGCGTTACTCGGAAATAATGATCGGTTCTGGCTATCTTTCGCGGGACAGCGCCGAGGCTGTAGACGAGGTGCGGGCCTTTCGGCAGTGGGCCGACCGGCAGGCAGGGAGCGAAATTCAGGTCGAGTTCCTGGTGGTCTTTGTACGCAACGCCCCCCCCGATGGCGTTGCCGCGCTGGGCGAGAGGCTGCTGGCGCTCTACGAAGCGGGCTTGATCGTCGGCGTGGCCGTGGCAGGCCCGGAACAGAGCAATCCCATCAAGCCGTTCCGCAAGACGCTGGCGCGCTTGCACGAGGCCGGAGTGGGCATCGAGATCCACGCCGGGGAGTGGTGCGGGCCGGAATCGGTCTGGGACGCGCT
>JAAEQG010000091.1 GCA_024231775.1 bacterium | reverse complement strand
CTTCACCTCCATATCTATTGACAAAATCACGCGATCGTCGGGTATCTGTTGCCCATCGGGGCCACTGGCTTGCCGCCGGGCCACCGTGTGGTCGTATAGTCCAAGCGCCAGTTGGTACGTCCCTGCGGGTGTATCCGCCAGCGACAGTGTCACCGTATCGCTGAGCACCGCACCCTCGGCCCACCAGGAGGGGGGATAGGTGCCACCGCGCGGCTGCGCGTCGCTTTGGATGACGGTGTCCCCGGTGACCGGGTCGAAGAGATGCACAAAGACGGTATAATCGGCCTGGGGGACCCGGAGCGCCTGCCACCACAGGGTCAGGTGGAGAGCGTCCGTCTCTCGTTCCAGATCGTAACCGGCCAATCGTACCTGCGCGCCAAAGTCGATCCCCAGGGGGCGTTCGAGGGGCGGAAGGCTGAACACGCGGGGCGGGCGGCGGGCTTCGAACGGCGTCCCTGGTGCCAGGGGCAGCGTCAAATCCCCCACCCGCGCCTGTCCTAGCGGCTGTAACGTGGCCGCCTGGTAGAGCACGGCTTCCAGGAAATAGTTCGCGCCGGGTGGCAGATCGTCGGGCAGGGCCAGGGTGTAGCGGTCGGTGACGAGTTCGCCGGGCCGCCACAGGCTGGTGGGAAGAAAGCCATAGCCGGGCTGGGTGTCCATCGAGGCGCGCTGTTGTCCCTCCGCATCCAACAGGCGCAGT
>JAAEQG010000090.1 GCA_024231775.1 bacterium | reverse complement strand
TGGCTGTGGATGGGCCCCCCCGGTGCCCACGAAGCCCGCATCGAGATCCTGCTCGACTCAGGGGCGAATCCTGCCCTCCGGTACCGAATCGTGCTTGGGACAAGCGGCAACAGCTTCGTCTTGGGAGACGAACGACTGGAGAACGAGTTCGCCAATCCAGGTGAAGACAAGCCCACCTGCTTCTTCGGGTACGAGTCCGGTTGCCCCGTACTCAATGTTTCTGTTGAGGATTCCAGCGAGCGAGAGAGGAGGAGGCTGAGGCGGGAGGACATCGACCCCACGCAGTCGATACTTTCCCAGCGCAAGGACCCAGACGCCTACCCCGAGTTGACCCGTCTGTCGGAGACGCTGGGTCGCATCTTGATATATCGGGGCTGGCATTTCGGGCCCGACTCTGGCCTCCGTTTAAGCTGTCGTCCTGACGTTCGTACGGACCGGCTGTCAGAGGAATTCGACAACCTGCCGGCTCGCCTGGCAGCGCTGAAACGGGTTCCGGCGGTCAAGAAACGGCTACTTGATTTGCTCGGCGAACTCGCGCCCGGGTTCGACGATCTCGAGGTCATCCCGGAGGGGGGGAGGTTGCAGTTGTACCTGACCGAGAATGCACGCTCGGTCCCGGCCCACCGGCTGTCGGACGGGACCCTCCGCTACCTGTGTCTGATCGCTATCCTGGTTGACCCGAGCCCGGCGTCTGTGATCGTAATTGAAGAACCCGAGCTGGGCCTGCATCCTGACGTCCTACCGATACTCCGCGACTTGATGGCCGAAGCCAGCGCGAAGTGCCAGCTTGTTATCACCACCCACTCGACCCAGTTCGTCGATGCCATGACCGACCACGCAGACTCGGTCCTGGTCTGTGAAAAACCGGAGGGACCGACGTTGATTTCTCGTCTTACTCAGGAGGAGGTCAATCGTTGGCGCAAGCATGGCAGCCTCGGCTATCTCTGGATGGCAGGGCACATCGGGGGTACAAGATGGTGAGGCACTCGCAGCGCAAGCTCTTTGTCGAGGGCGGCGGCGATCAGAACCCCGCCCTGGCAAGCGAGTGTCGGCGCGCGTTCGCGCCCAAGGCCTGAGGGCGCTCGGGCAACCAGGAGGGCCGGCACCATGTTTCTCAAACGGCTGAAGATCTTCGACATCCGCTCGATTCGCGAGTTCGATCTGAGCTTCGAGGACAACGAACAACGGGGATCCTGGGAAGGAATTGCATCGTCTGACGAACCGGATATTCAGCTGCGGCGACGAACTCTGATCCTCGGGCAAAACGGCACCGGCAAGAGCACGATCCTACGTTCGGTTGCGCTCCTGACCTCGGGGAGTGACGCGGTCACAGAGCTCATTGACGACGTCGACAGTTGGATCCGCCTCGGCGCCGACGAGGCACGCATCGAAGGCGAGCTGCAGACAGCACAAGGCGAGACACAGGAGATCTCGCTCACCTTCCAGCGAGGGTCGTCGCTGCGGGAGTTTTTCTCCTACAACCAAGAGGCGCTCGACCAGCTGGACAGCGTCCTCAAGCACGACAAGCGCCGCTGGGTTACCATCGGCTACGGTGTGTCGAGGAGGATCAGCACAGAGAGGACGTTTTCCAGCAAGGCTCGATTCCGGCATCAACGTGCGCAGTGCGTGGCCACCCTTTTCGAACCGGCGGCCGAGCTGCACCCGATCGAGGCGTGGGCTATGGACCTCGACTATCGGCTGGGGGAAAAGGGCTTGGCCATGGTCAAGAACGCCCTGGCCAAGCTCCTGCCGGGCATGCGCCTCGATCACATCGACAAGGAGAGAAGGCAGCTCATGTTCAAGACGGCGGCCGGGATGCTGCCCTTGAGCCAGCTGAGCGACGGCTACCAGAACGTAGCGGCGTGGTGCGGTGACCTCATATATCGGCTCAGCTCGATCTTCCCAGGCGTCACGAACCCCCTGAATTCCTGCGCCTTGCTCCTGATCGATGAGGTAGGCCTGCACCTGCACCCGACATGGCAGCGAAAGCTGATGGCGTTTCTGACCCAGACGCTACCGGGCCTCCAGATCCTCGCTACCACCCACTCCCCACTGGCGGCACACCAGGCGAAATCAAACGAACTCTACATTCTGCATCGGCCATCGCCCAGGAAACCGCCGGTTCTCGTGGAGTTCCCCGGAGTCCCGGCGAAGATGATGCTGCACCAGGTGATCACGAGCCCCGCGTTCGGCCTCGACACCCTCGACTCCGCCATCGTCGAGGCGGCGCGCAGCGAGGAAGTCCCCACTCCGGAGCAAATTGGCGCGTAGAACCACCCCGCCCGCGAATTAGCCGAGTGGTGCGTTGCAGGGAATTCTGCAGGCGTTTCCGGCAATCTGATCCGCGCTGATGGCAAGCCGCGCCTACGCCTGGGGTTGAAACCCCAGGCTGTACGACCGCGCCCCTTCAGGGCGCCTCAGTATTCTTCAACCCGTACCTGGGGTTGAAACCCCAGGCTGTACGACCGCGCCCCTTCAGGGCGCCCGGACCTGGGATAAATAATCCCAGGCGATTACGACTGCCCCGATTCGCGGCTCCCGAGGCCCTTCCTCCGGGGCCGAT
>JAAEQG010000089.1 GCA_024231775.1 bacterium | reverse complement strand
TCGATGACTCGCTCTCTCTGCTCCAGAGCAGCCTTGGTGCGAAAGAGTTCGTAGTTCCGCCTTTAGGCGGTTCTTCTCCGGGGAAAACAGGGACTGACCTCGCGAGTCCCCGAGCAGGGTCTGTCCCTGTTTTCGGTGACAGCGCGCAAACCGGGGACAGTCCAACCCCGCAGGAGGGGGACAGTCCCGTCTCCCTCGGGGACTCGGTCGCTTGGGACAGTCCCGACTCGGTCGCTTGGGACAGTCCAAAATCCTCTCCCGCGGACCAGCATATCTTTGTCATCTATGGGGCGTGTTACTCGGGGAGTTTTGTGGACGAGGTCTCGGGGCCGAACCGGGTGGTGATTACGAGCAGTTCGGTGGACGAGATCTCCTATCGCGGTGTTGAGAATCCCGATACGGGGGTGCGTGATGGTGAGTTCTTCCTGATGGAGTTCTTCCGGAACGCTGGCGCGGGGCGTAACCTCAAGGAGTCCTTCGAGCTGGCATCCGCCAAGACGGCGGAGTACACGAACTCCCGGAGTAACGGCGCCGCGGGTGAGGTACCACAACACCCGCGTCTGGATGACAACGAGGACGGTATTGGCACCACAGGGCAACTCAGCACCGTGTCCGGTGAGGACGGTGCACGGGTCTCGGGTATGGAACTCGGGCTGGGCTCGAATGCGGGTAATGGGGTGACGTGGTTCCGCGTGAGCGCACCGAAGTTCATCGAGCCCGGCGCGAGCGTAGGTGAGGTCGTCGGCGAGACCGCGGGCCGTGCACCGGCGCCGGAAGACGAGGCGTGGCTCGAGATCAAGGCGCCACTCTATGACAACGGCGAATTGCCGCCTGGTGGCCGCGCGGATCTCCAACGTGTGGCCGAGATGATTGGGCCTATCTACGCTTCGGGGATGCAAGACCTTGGTGGTGGTGAATGGGGTTACCGCTGGGCGCAGGCGGACTTGGAAGCGCACCCCGATTTCACCAGTTTCAACACACCAGGCACCTACAAGGTTTACTACTTCCTGCGCGATCATGTGACGGGCCAGGTGGGCGCGTATCTCGTGACGAATGTCTACGTCTCACAAGCGGACAACAAGCCACCGAACCCGGTCTCGCTCCTCTATCCG
>JAAEQG010000088.1 GCA_024231775.1 bacterium | reverse complement strand
GGTCTCGGGCTCACCGGGCTTTTCCTGCTCTCGCCGCAGGTCGACCTGAGCCTCGGGCTCTATCTCGTCGCGCCCTTCGGCGCGACCTCGGTGCTGCTCTTCGCGGTGCCCAACAGCCCCCTCGCCCAGCCCTGGTCCGCCATAGTCGGCAACACGGTGGCGGCACTCGTGGGCGTTGCCACCTGCCTGCTGATCGCCGACCCGGCGCTGCGGATCGCGCTTTCCGTGGCGCTGGCGATCACCGCGACGATCCTGTGCCGCGCGGTGCATCCGCCGGCAGGGGCAGTCGCAATGACCGCCGCCATGAGCCCCGAGACCATTGACCATCTCGGCTTCTGGTTCGCCCTGACCCCCATCGCCGCGGGCACCACTGCGCTGGTCGTCCTCGCCGCGCTCTACGCCCGGCTGACCGGGCGGCACTACCCGTTCCGGCAGTTCGACGCCGCCGGCCAGCACGGCACCGGGGACCGCAGCCCCTCCGAGCGTCTCGGGCTCTCGGAGACAGAGCTTTCCGGGCTGCTGGAGCGCTACAGGCAGTCGTTCAACCTCGGGGTCGAGGATCTGGCGCGGCTCATCGGCGCCGCCGAACTGCAAGCCGCGAGCCACCATACAGGCGCCCTCAGTGCCGAAGACATCATGTCACGCGATCTTGTCACCGTCGGGAGCGACACCACCCTTGCAGAGGTCGCCGAGCAGTTCCGGCAGCATCGGTTCGCCTCGCTGCCTGTGGTCGGGCCGGAGCAGAGGTTTCTCGGGGTGATCTTCCAGATCCACCTGATCACCCGCGCCCGCGAGGATGCGCAGCGGCTCGATCGCGGCTTCCTGCCCGCCTTCCGACGGCTCGTCGATCTCGGCCGCGAGACGCCGGTGACCGCCTCGGACATCATGAATGTCGCCGGCCCGCGCGCAACGCGCTCCTCACCAATTGCCGCGCTTCTGCCGATGATGGCGGATGGGGACGTCGATGCCATCCCGGTGCTGGAACGCGGGCGCATCGTCGGCATCGTCACACGCTCAGACCTGATCGCCGCGCTGGCGCGCCAGGCACTCCGGCCGAGCTGAAATCGCCGCAGCCTGCAGGCGCTTGAGACCGCGGGGCCATGCGCTCCGATGTGCTTGGGGAGCTGCCATCGGGGCCAACGGGGATCGAAGGGTTGAAGAGAGAAACAGAGCCGCGGTACAGTTCGGGCGCACCCGCGATTTGGACACGGACGGTCTCGGGCGGGGCAGATCCGTAGCAAAGTGCTGCGAGAGATCGTTCGACCGCCGCCGCTAAACGCAGGTCGGGTGTCTCTGCCGCACCGCTTTCCACCGACATCGCGCCGTCAGAAAGGCATGCCGTAAAATGCGCCGGGCCGATCACAAATTCTGCGAAAGCGGTCATCCCGCGCGCTGCGCTACGCCGAATGGCTCTGCGCGTGGCCTCCTACACCACCCCGTGGGGCACTACCCCAGCAACTGACAACGTGGGGTGTGCGTTGTCTTACAGAGATTACGAAGTCAGGAGGCCATCATGACTGATGCTGAATGGAAACTGTTCGAGACGCAGGGGGCCCGCGAGGTTTGGCAAAAACAACTTCGCCAACCTGACGGAGAAACCGAGTTCCGCTATCGCGGTGAGGAGTACACCGAGCTTGATGGGGAGCGCACGAAGGTCGAGGAAACCCGCGACTTCAAAACCCAGTCGGACGCGCTTGCCTGGTTGAGCGGAGAAACCGGTTAGGGAGCGCTGTTGCGCAACATCGACATCTTGGTCTCCCCGCTCGAAGTTCTTCCGACGACCCGGGCGCGGCTCGGACCGGACATACCGGTTCTGGCAGATAGTGGTGTGCAGTCCCGAAGCGACATCTTCAAGCTGCTTCGGGACGGGGGCCGATGCGGTGATGGTCGGCAGGGCGGTGCTCTATGCGCTTGCCTGCAATGGCGAGGCCGACGTGGCAAGGATGATCCGCACCCTCCGCGAAGAACTGGCCACCATTCATATGCTAGTCAACCCGCTCTGATGCGTTGCACGGGGCCACATCATTATCCTTGAACTCCGCGTTGGGAGTTGCTGCCGGCCTCAGTCGTTTTCGTCGGTCGCTGAACAACCATAGACTACGAACAAACACGGCAACCGCCAGTCCAGCCGGCTCTCCAGCTCAGGCGCAGGAGAAAATTGCTTGCGCGAATCCCTAAGGATGCGCAATAGTCTCGAAAAATAACGAATGTCTCTTTAAAAAACGAGACCACGGATCGGGCGGCATGACACAGACACACCAAACCGTAGCGGCGGAGGGGTCAGAACAAGACCTGGACATCGCTATTGGACACTACGCTGAACTTCTTGCAGCAAATCTGCAAGCGCAACGCACCGCGCATTTTCCGCCGAACGCACAGAAAGTGATGCGAAGCCTGACCAGCGGTGAAGCAGCTGATCTACTTAGCGTCGACCACACTTATCTGCGCAAGCTCCACCGTGACGGCAAGATCCCTGAGGTAGAGTTGACCGCCGGAAACCATCGCCGGTATTCTCTCGACGATGTCTGGCAGATCAGACAAATCCTTGAAAAGAGTGCCAAAAAGAAGCATTCTTACCTGCCTGGGCGAATTTCTGGTGACGCTCTGCAGATCATCTCAGTCGTCAATTTCAAAGGCGGCTCGGGGAAGACGACGACATCTGCCCATCTCGCACAACGGCTAGCCCTGACTGGCTACCGGGTCCTGACCATTGACCTTGACCCTCAAGCCTCTCTCTCCGCGTTACATGGCATTCAGCCAGAGCTTGATCTCGACGACGGCGGCACGCTGTACG
>JAAEQG010000087.1 GCA_024231775.1 bacterium | reverse complement strand
CAGCGGCAACATGTTCGAGGTGGGGAGTCTGTTGATCCACGCCGACCACCTAGCCAGGCCCGAGCAGATCGAGCAGGTCGCGGACATGATTACGGTAAACCCAGCCAAGGCGCTGCGCCTGGAGGCCTACGGTACCGACGAAGGATGTCGCGCCGACCTGATCGTACTACCGGTGGAGAGCATGCACGAAGCCTTCCGTCTGCGGATCACTCCGACGGCGGTGCTCAAGGGCGGCTGTCTGGTCTCGGGGGACGACGCGGCGTAGCACCAGGCGAGACGCGGTCCGCTACGACCCGCTGGCTGCCTTGCGCTGCACGGGTTGTGGGTTCGGTCCGTAGCGTCACGAGCGACCGAACCGACAAGCCCTGCATTCTCAGGACATCCTGCCACCAACCGGCATGCACTACCCATCGTTCGCGTCGGGGCGGATGAGGGCTACCTGGAAGTCGGTCGGTTCCGTGGGGTTGTCTTCCGGAGTAAAGGTCTCCGTACCGACAAAGGTATCGCCCTGCTCCACGATCTCCACCGAAAGCAAAGCAGTCTCCACCGTGGTCCCATCCGGCTCGACTACGATGACCTCGACGCGCAGCTCGAGCGCGTAGGTATTACCATGCTTGGCAATCGGATCGGAGTCCAGCAGCAGATCATCGCCTTCGCACCCATCGACGAACTCGGTGACCACGTCGTCGGTGATGGTGATGCAGTCGACCGAGAGCGGCTGCTGGGCGTCACCGCGCACATAGAGCCACTCGCCCTGCAAAGCCTCCAACCCCCCACCGTTGTTGGGAGCGGCGGGCGCGGGTGCGGCCGTGTTGCATCCGAGCACCAGACACGCCGCAGCCAAGCACCCCACCACGATTGCCCCGCACGCCATACCGTCTCGCTTGGTCGTCACGTCGTTCGCCTTCCTACTCTGCGTCAATGGACATCATGACTCGCCCTGCCTTCTCGAACGCGCGAGGATCATAGCATGACCTGGGTCTGCCGAAAACCGGGCGGTCGCGCTCCGCACGGCGGACGGGATGTTGCACATGGTCGCGGCGGGGCTTGGTGCGGCGCTCGGGGGCAGCCTATACCCGCGCGAGCGACAGATCGACGGCCGTCGCGGAATGCGTCAGTGCCCCCACGGATATGCGGTCTACACCGGTGCGGGCAATCTCGTGGATCGTGTCCAGAGTCACCCCGCCGGAAGCTTCCAGCTGGACCTTGTCCGTCAAGCCCAGCTCATCGCGCCGTTGAACCGCCCGGCGCAGATTTTCCAGGCCGAAGTTGTCCAGCAGAATGATATCGATGCCCACCACGCGATACAGTTGTTCGAGTTGCTCGAGCGTATCCGCCTCGACCATGATGAACGCCGGGGCAGGCTGCTCCTGGGGCAGGCGGTTGAGCATCTCGAAGACGGCGGAAGCCAAGCGCGACGACTCGATCCCAGCCAGGTGATTGTCCTTGATGAGCACCGCATCGTGGAGGCCCATGCGGTGGTTGTGTCCTCCGCCGCAGCGTACGGCGTACTTCTCCAACGCACGCCATCCGGGGGTGGTCTTTCGCGTGTCGTACACCTTGGCCCGTGTCCCCGCGACCGCATCCACGTAGCGGCGCGTCAGCGTCGCGATCCCGCACAGACGCTGGAGGAAGTTGAGCAAGACGCGCTCTGCCGCCAGGATCGAGCGGTTGGGCCCGATCAACGTCGCCAACCGCATGGGGGTCTCGAACGAAACCATGCTGTCAACGGCATCGTCCGCCCACTCGAGCCGGATCGACCCGTCGTACGCGCCAAGCACTTCCCCAGCCAAAGCCCGACCGGCCAACGCTGCCGGCTGGTTCAACCGAAGCTCGAAGCTCGATTCCCACTCCGGCTCGAGCAGAGCGCTGGTGAGATCGCCGCGACCCAGGTCCTCCTCGCGGGCCATCTGCGCCAGGGTGCGGGTCGCCTGCAACAGCTCCTCGGTGACGGACGCATGGATAGGATGTGTGCTGGACACTTACCGTCTCCTGGCATGCTTAGTAGGGCAGCGCCCCTTCTTCCGAAGTATCGGGTGCCGGCGTGCTTTCGCACTCATGAACACCCTTCCGCTTCGTCTTCGCCTGGCAGCGTGGCAGCGTCAGCCAGCCTCGGAGCATCGCGCAACTCCTTGATCCGGTCACGCAACCGCGCCGCCCGCTCGAAGTCGAGCTCCTTCGCAGCCTCGAACATGTCCTTCTCCAGCGCGGCGACCAGCTCGGTGCGGTCCATCTGCTGCTCGCTCAGGCGGATCGCCTCCGCCGCAATCTTCCGGGCAGACAGCTCCGACTGCAAGCCGCTACGGATCGCTTTAGTGATGGTCTCGGGGGTAATGTTGTGCTCGACATTGTAGTCCTCCTGAATCTCGCGGCGGCGGTTGGTCTCGTCAATCGCCCGCCGCATCGAGGGCGTCTCCTTATCCGCGTACAGCACCACGTGAGCGTTGATATGGCGGGCACCCCGTCCCATGGTCTGCACCAGAGAGGTCTCACTCCGCAAGAAACCCTCCTTGTCCGCGTCCAGAATCGCTACCAGCGAAACCTCCGGCAGGTCCAACCCCTCGCGCAGCAGGTTGATCCCCACCAACACGTCAAACGTACCCTTACGCAGATCGTTGAGGATCTCCACCCTTTCGAGCGTGTCGACTTCGCTGTGCAGATAGCGACCGCGCAGACCCTCCTGCTGAATGTACTGGGCCAAATCCTCCGCCAGACGCTTGGTCAGGGTGGTGACCAGCACCCGCTCCCCGACAGCCACCCGCTCGTTGATCCTCCGCAGCAGATCGGGCACCTGCCCGCGAGCCGGAACAACCTCAATGGTCGGATCGCACAAACCCGTTGGGCGGATGATCTGCTCGGTCACCTCGCCTCCGGTCTGCTCCAGCTCCCATGGACCTGGCGTGGCGGAGACAAACATCGCCGTCTTCCAGGTCTGCTCGAACTCCTCGAAGCGCAGCGGGCGGTTGTCCAGGCACGACGGCAGCCGGAACCCATGCTCGACCAGCACCTGCTTGCGCGAGCGGTCCCCGGCGTACATCGCCCGCACCTGGGGGATAGTCGCGTGCGACTCGTCGATAATCAGCAGGAAATCGTCTGGGAAGTAGTTCATCAGGGTGTACGGCGTAGCCCCCGGCGCCGAACCGTTGAGATGGCGGGAGTAGTTCTCGATCCCCGAGCAGTAGCCCGCCTCGCGGAGCATCTCCAGATCGTACTTGGTGCGGGCTGCCAGGCGCTGGGCCTCCAGAAGCTTGCCATGCCGCCGCAGTTCCATCAACCGTTGATCCAGCTCATCCTGAATGGACTGCACCGCCGTCTCGATGCGCTCCTCGGGCATGACGTAGTGGACCGCCGGATAGATGAAGATCCGCTGCTGACCCGCCAGGCTCTCGCCCGTGGTCGGGTTAATCATGTCGATCTTGTCGATCTCGTCCCCGAACATCTCGATGCGATAGGCGAACTGCTCATAGGCGGGATAGACCTCCACCACGTCGCCGCGAGCCCGGAACGTGCCCCGCTCCAAGGTCAGATCCTTACGATCGTATTGCAGGTCGATGAAGCGGCGGAGCAGCTTGTCGCGGTCGAACGATTCGCCCACCGTGATGGTCACCAAGCTGTTCTTGTAGTCCTCCGGCGAGCCCAGCCCAAAGATGCACGACACACTGGCGACGATAATCACGTCCCGCCGGGCTACCAGTGAACTGGTCGTACTTAGCCGCAAACGATCCAGATCGTCGTTGCGCGAGGCGTCTTTCTCGATGTAGATGTCGCGCTGAGGAATGTAGGCTTCGGGCTGATAGTAGTCGTAATAGCTGACGAAATACTCGACCGCGTTCTCGGGAAACAGCTCACGAAACTCCTCGTAGAGTTGAGCGGCGAGGGTCTTGTTGTGGGAGATCACCAGTGTCGGACGATTCAGCCGGGCAATCACGTGGGCCATGGTGAAAGTCTTGCCCGACCCGGTCACGCCCAGCAGACACTGCAGTCGCTTATCGTTGCGAAATCCGTCCACCAGCCGCTCGATCGCCGTCGGCTGATCCCCCCCGGGCTCGAACTCGCTGACCAGCTTGAACTCCGCCATGCTTACGTTCCGGTTCCTCTACACTCATCCGGGCAATCCAAGTATACGTGTTACCCGGCGCAGCCTTCAATGGCAACCAAGAGCCTCCAGAGCTTGCGCCAGGCCCGGCATGCGCGCTAGGCCCGGCATTCATGCCGGGTTGACGAACGCCCCCCGAACCACTACGGGCTCGGTTCACCGGGGTTCTCGTTGGGCGGGTTCAGCCAAACGGAGACTGTCGCGCATGAGCCACAACGCCTATTACGAACTCTACCTGCACGTCGTCTGGCGGACCAAGGGCAGCGCTGCGTTGCTTCGAGGGAATGTCGAGGCCGCGGTGCACCATTTCTTGGAGCAGAGGGTCCGTGAGACCGACGGCGTCTACTTCCACGAGGTGGGCGGTACGGAGGACCACGTCCATCTGGCTGTGCGTATTGCCCCGAGTGTTGAGATCGCCAAGTGGATCGGCGATCTCAAGGGGGCATGCTCGCACCATGTCAATCACGAAGTTCTGAAGCAGAAGCTGCTCTACTGGCAGAACGGATACGGTGTGGTCTCGTTCGGCAAGAACAACCTGGATTTCGTTTTGGATTACATCCGTAGCCAGCGCGAACACCACCGCAAGAACCATACCATCGACCGCCTGGAGCGCATCGCGCTTAACTAACGGGTGCCCCCCGCAACGAGAACCCCGCTGGAAGCGGACTCGATCTGTCGCACGAGGGCCACGGCAATCCCGGCCTGACATGACCGCGCTGGTATCCTTCTCGGTGACAGATTCTCGTGTTCTCGGTGACAGATTCCCGTGGCAGCCAACCTGCGCTAGGCCCGGCATTCATGCCGGGTAGCGGGGCTGTTCTTCCCTTCCCCCTCCTCCTCCCCCGCCGCCTTCGGCGGCGGGGGAGGAGGAGGGGAGGTGGCTACAACCTTTCAACCCGGCATGAATGCCGGGCCTAGCGCCGTTTCCTCAGCCCCTCAACAACCGCACATCCAACGCAACGCGGCGCCGTCGCATACCCATCGACTATATCGCCGAGCCCAGCCCCGGACAATCGAACCACGCGGTTGTCGATGGCAACTGGTTCAGATAAGCTGGTCTTGTGCAGATCACCCGCAGAGCAGCCCAGGGCAGGGCCGCAAGAAACGGAGCCCCAGTATGCCGGACCCACCTCCAGCCGGACTACGCGAATGCCTTCGGACTAAGAGCAATGGCCTTGCAGCGGCGGCAGACAACCTCTGGAGAATATCGCAGGAGATTCACGACCGTCAGAATCGTCCCGACAGCAACGAGAACGGTCGCCGCCATGTCGAGCAGGTCGAGTCCAACATCTGGCGGCTGTTGACCGAGACGCACGACGAGGCTGGTGCGCTCAAGATTGAAGGCCTGAAACCGCGTGAGATCTTCCTGCTCTCTTGCGTGGCCTGCTGCCACGACTTCGACAAAGCCCTCAAGAGCGCGCAACTGCTCCCGAAAGGCTTTCAGCACGGTGAGGGCTCTGGTGCATTCGTCGTGAAGAACGCCGCTACTTTCGGGCTCGATGAACATCAGGCCAGGGAAACCGCGGACGCGATCAGCATCCACGACCTCAAGGCGGGCGAGTTCCAGGAAGAACTGAGGAATCTGAACAAGGACGAGCTCACCCCCGACGGTCCGATCAACCTCCAGCGCGTGGCCGTCCTCCTCAAGGCCGCCGACATCCTGCACTGCGACTACTCGAGGATACCGCGGTTGGCGATCAATCCAACAGCTCTAGAGGGGCTTGACCGAAAGAAGTACCTCGCTCGAAAGTGCACGCAGGGCTGGATGCCCGATGGCAGACGCATTCTCGTGCAGGCTAGCCCCAATGACGAGCAGAAGCCCGCATTCAGCGCCTGCTTCCAATACATGAAGACACACGAGTGGGAGGCCGTGCGCGACGGGCTTGACCGCTGGGGCTTTCCCCACCAGCTCGCCCTCCACAACTCCACCGCCCATACCATGGGGGCGGCTGAGCCGGCACCAGAACACGAAGATTCACCACCGGATAAAGGCACGCCAAACCGCGACTTGCTCAAGGGCTATCCCGAGCCGCAGCCCAAGTGGGTCGGGCGCGTTGCGGAACTGGCTGAGTTGCACACGGCGTGGCTGGCGGAAGGGACGCGGGTTTACTCGATCATCGGCTTCGGTGGCGAGGGCAAGACCGCCCTGGCCCGCCGGTTTCACGAGACGCTTCGACGTGCGGGCGATGTCTCGCGGCGCCCGGTCGTCGTCTGGTGGAGCTTCTACTTCAATCGGGCCGCGGACGAGTTCTTTGCCGCCGTGCTCACACACTTCAACATCCCGCTCAAGGAGGATGACCATCCGCTCTCCGCCGAGCAGCGCGCCGCCAAGCTGACCGACCTGCTGCGCACCGGCATCGACGGTCGCCCCCTGCTGCTGGTGCTCGACGGGTTCGAGACCATGCAGGACCACACCGCCGGGCGCGAGGGGCAGGTGACTGATACCGGCCTGCGCGAGTTACTCCGGGCCACGCTCGACGACGAGCGCCCCGACACGCCCGAATCCGGCACCATTCTGATCACCACCCGCGAGCCGCTCCGCAGCCTGCGCCGCGAGGCCGATCCCCGCTACGGCGAGCTGACCCTGAACGAGCTAACCGTCCCCGACGGGGCCGCGCTGCTCACCCAGCAATACGGCCTGAAGATCGACCCGGAGGACGCCGAGGCGTTCGTCAAGGAGGTCGGCGGCCACGCCCTTACCCTGACGCTCACCGGCGGCTTTCTGAGGGACTCCGGCGCTGCTGCTCCTGATCTTGCTGAGCTGCGCAAGTTCATCGCAGGCGAAGAGGCGAAGGTAACCGACCGTGACCTGACGTCGCGCGGCGAGTCTGGCAAGCGGGCCCACCGGCTGCCGGGCTACGTGCTGCGACATTGCCGCGACAAGCTCAAGCCGGCAGAGCGCCAGTTCATGCGGTTGCTGAGCTGCTGCGTCCGCCCAGCCGAGAAGCAGGATATCGAAGAGGTCTTCCTCCAGCAGTTCCCCGCCGAGCAGGGCAGCAAGCCGATCAACGACAAGCTCGCCGGGGGCGATTACACGACAATCCGCAACGGGGTGATTCACCGGCTGCTCCAGCTGCCGATCATCGACGGCAATGAGGACTCAGGCTTCGACGTCCACCCCCTGATCCGCCGGCACTACTATGAAGAGGAAGGCGGTCCCGCCGCCCTGACCGATGACCAGCGCAAGGCCGTCCACAGCCGCTTCTTCGACGTGCTCACCAAGCGCTCGGACAAGCACCACCCCGATACGATGGAGGAGATGCAGCCGCTGATCGACGCCGTCCTCCACGGCTGCCGCGCCGATCGCGCCGATGAGGCTCTGGGCGATGTCTTCTACACGCGGATAGGCCGAAAGGACGCTCCCGACCGCACAACCTTCTACATGACCAGCGACTTGGGCGCCGTCGAAACCGAACTGGAACTGCTGCGCAGCTTCTTTCCCGGCGGAGACTTCTCCAACGAAGCGGACGTGTCGGACAGAGGAGGCAAGGGTTTCCTCATCAACAGCGCCGCACTCGCGTTGCTGAACAGCGGCCGGCCGGCCACCGCGGTGCCGTTGCACGCCCGCAGCCTGGGAGCAGCCGACGACCGGTCGAACTGGGCGAACGCCAACGCGGTTTGCCAGAACCTCTGCGACAGCTACCTGCGGCTGGGCCGGCTGTCCGAAGCGGCGAAGGCGGCGGCGGACGCCCTGGACTACATCGGGCGCGTCCCCGCCGATCACCAGGACAAGAGAGGCTTCACACAATTCAGCCACGGCTACGCCGCCACGGTTGCGGCGTTCCGCGGCGATGATGAGGCGGCCTCCACACAGTTCACCGCGGCGCTCGAACTCGACCCGGGCGATTGGCTTGCTTCCCTCGATGGCGGTTGGCACTGCACGTGGCTCGCCCGGCGTGGCGTGTTCGAGCGGGCGCGCTCCGGTGCGGAGCAGAACGCCGCGTTCTGTGCGGAGCGCGGCGATCTTCCGAACCAGGCCTTCACGTTGGCGACGCAGGCGCTGGTCGAGCGGTTGGCCTGGGCGGCGGGCGACGCCGGGCGTACCAGCCTCGTGGAGATGTCCGCTTACGCCGCCCGCGCCGTCGAGGTCGGGCGGCGGTCGGGCCATCACTTCTATCTGACCTACGCCCTGCTCGAAGCCGGGCGCTGCACGGTGACTCGCGCCGAGCATGAGACCCAGAATCGTAAAGACTCTGTCCGAAAGGCTGAGAAGTACCTGGCCGAGGCTGAGCAGCGGGCGGAGTATGCCGACTATCGCCTGATCCTGGCCGACGCCCACGTCGCCCGGGCGGGGCTGGCCCTGCTAGCGGGTGACGAAGACGAAATGCGCAGGCAATGCCAAGCCGCCCTCGACATCTGCAACGACCGTACGTGCGACTACGCCTGGGCGAGAGAAGACGCCGAAGCCCTCCTGGCCCGCGGGCTGCAATAACCCATCACCGGCGGGTGGCATGCCTTCATCCCGGCGCCGCCGGGAGGTAGGCATGAGCTGCGCCATCGTGGTACGGATGCAGGTGCGTGTGCTCCATCGTTTCAGCGGCAGGAGACAAGATACTGGGTGCCATGGCCATCGCGAAGCGTGGCCATGATTGGCTGGACAACATGCTCACCCTCCGGGATGAGCATGGCACCCGGTTCGCATTCGAGTGGCCGCGCGGACTGAAGTCCGCGGCTCGTTAATCGGCACAGTCATACTGGATCTGGTATTACTGCATCCACGAGGTTAACCGTCACCTGCATTCACCGTGCGGCGGCCGACCACGACGATGCCGAAGCGACGGGCTGCCTCCAGCATCTTCTCGCGCTCGATGACCAGCGTCTTGCCGGTTTCCACCACCAGCATCTTGGCCCCGTTGCGCTCGAGATTCTCGACCGTAGCCAAGCCGATCGTGGGAACGTCGAAGCGCATGTCCTGATTCGGCTTGGCGACCTTGATGAGTGCCCAACCGCCGTGAGCACAGAGCCTACCCGCCCGCTCGATCATCTGGTCGGTACCCTCGATGGCTTCAACCGCAATGACTTCCTGCTCTTTGACGGCGATGGCCTGGCCGATGTCCAAGCGCCCCATCTCCTTGGCGACGGGCCAGCCGAACTCGATGTCGCGAAGCTGGGCGGCGCTGGGTTGAAGATCGGTGAGCACGCCCTCGGGGGCGAGGTCATCGGGGCAGTACTGAGTCGAGTCTTCCAAGGTGATACCCTTCCTCGCCAGGTAGTCTCCCACGGCTCCGAGCAGCGTGTCCGTGCGTTTGTTCGGCACCTTCATGAACCACACCCACAGCGTGGTCAGGTCGGGCAGGTTGCGCAGAATGCGGCAGCGCCCATACATGGCGGTCTTGTTGACCGCTCCGGCGAGAATGCACCGCTGGATCTTCCGCCGCCGCAAGGCCCGCGTCCAAGCCCCCAAGCGAGCCAGCCCGGTCCACTTGAACTCGTCCACTTCATGGCGCAGCTCGGGGTCGGCCAACCCGCGAAGTGCCAGAACGGTTACCCGACACCCTGCCCGCCGCGCCCCGCGCGCCACCATGAACGGAAACTCCCCGCCACCGGCGATCAATCCCAAAGCCCCAGGCGGGGCGGCATCGGACGGGCTGGTAGCGGTCATTCGCCGCTTGCACTCCCGGTGCGCTCCGTGTGCTCCTCGAGGGTTCGGCGAAGTTCACGCACCTCACCCTCGAGCACGCGGATACGCTCCTTCATCTGCGGCAAGCGCTTCACCAGCAGGAACTGACGCTTGGCGTCACCAATCGGTACCGCCGGAGAACCGAGCACCTTGGAACCGGCCTCGAGAGAATCCGTGACGCCCGACTGAGCTCCTATCTGCACGTCGTCTCCGACGCGGATATGACCGATCACCCCCGCTTGGCCTGCGATAGTGACATGTCGGCCCACTACGGTCGACCCGGCGATACCCACCAGGGCGACCAGCATGCAGTCCTCGCCCACCTTGGCTCCATGCCCGATGGCGATAAGGTTGCTGAACTTCGTACCCGTTCCGATCCGCGTCGTCCCCATGGTGGCCCGGTCGATCGCGCAGTTTGCCCCGATCTCGACGTCGTCTCCGATCACCACGTGGCCGACCTGCGGAATCTTCAGCCACTTGCCCTCCAGCGGCGCATAGCCGAGGCCGTCCTCGCCGATGATACTCCCGGCGTGTACGGTGACCCGGTGGCCGAGGACGCACTGCTCGTAGATCGTTACGTTGGGGTACAAGACCACATCGTCGCCGATGGTCACGTTCCGGCCTACATAGGTCCCCGGGTAGACCACCGCGTTGCGGCCGATGACGACATGCTCCTCGATGGTGGCTCCGCCGGCGATGGATGCGCCGTCGCCTATGCTGGCGCTGGGGGCCACCGTAGCTCGCTCGCTGATGCCCCATTGGGGGTGTCGGCGGTAGCCGTGGATGTGGATAGCCGCCATGGTCAAGGCCGCGTACGGGTCTTTGCACCTCAGGGTGGGGATCCGAAAGGACAGGTCCACGTCGGTGCCCACGATCAGGGCGGACGCCTTGGATTCGAGGGCGAGCTGGCGGTAGCGCGGATTGGAGAGGAAGCTGATCTCCCCCTCGGCGGCGTCCTCAAGGGTGTTGACCCCGCATATTGGGGTGTGCTCAGACCCGGCGGTTTCGCTCGTAAGTCCTTGTGATTCAAGATGTCGCGCTAATGCGCCGAGCGTGGTGACCGCCACCGCTGCTACCTCCGTGCCGCCCGTCTGAGCGACGAAGGCCGCCCCCGGTACGGCTGAGTCCATGCCGCCTCCCGCACAGGTTTCCGCATCGCGGGCGACGCCATTCTACGGAGCGGGCGTTCTCTGTGTCAACGCGAGCACGGTCTCCCACCGCCAGTTCAACCCGGAGACGCCCGATTCGTGCGTGCCATTCGTCAGCTCGATTGCGGGTACGGTTGGGATCTGGCGGACTCTGCCCGAACAGGGAGGGCGTGCGGGAGCGACCTCTAGTAGGTTCGTCTTCGGACTGCCCAACATGTGGGCGGCATCATCGGTCAGGCGGATTCCAGATGCAGCCCGTGGCAGTTTGGTGAAGAATCCCAGGAGCTATGTCCGATAAAAGAGGCTGGTCCTGTCGGCTGATCCGACCGGATGCGTTAGCCGTGGAGTCATACGACGCACCGGCTGATCGGCGTGGGGCAGGCACGCACAAGCTCACTATACGTGCTGACAGGGAGGTCGGCGCGTCTTTCGGTGATTCAACCGCGCCCTAGCTCGTACTGACCGACGAGGCTCTGGCAGACCCCAGCACCCCGTCACGGACGAGCGGCATCGGAAAGGAACGGACGCCTTTCCGATGCCAGTTTCTTGCGCCGCAACGAATCCGGGGTTGGGGACGCAGGCGCCAGCGCAAAGCCCGCGCCGGAGAGGGAGTGGAGTCAACCGCCGGGTGGGCAGACTCGTTCGCTCGTGGGTATAATGCGCCGCCATGCTGGCACGGTATGGCGGTGTGGCGACTCTCCAGGGGCTGCGGGCACGGATCGAAGCGTGGGTACAAAACGGCGACGAAGAGACTCCAAGCCTGGTTCATCCGGTGCGGACCACTCCGGGTCCTTCGGGCGCCGTCGCGATGGTCGACGACTGGCGGAGGGCGCCGCGGTCTGCGGTCTGTTGACGGTTCACTTCCTGCTCGCGGTCAGCAGCATTCGTGACAAAACCTGCACCTACGACGAGGTGGCCCATCTTACGCGCGGTTATTCGTGGTGGCGCCTCGACGACATGCGTCTGACACCAAACCACCCGCCTCTGGCCCACGCGTGGGCGGCGCTGCCCTTGCTGGACGACCACCTCAAGTTCCCCAGCCTCGAACAAAAAGCGTGGTACGAGTCCGACGTCTTCTCGCTTGGTAAGCAGTTTCTGTATCGGTCGGGCAACGACCCGGACGCCATGCTCGGTCAGGCGCGGACTATGATTGCCCTACTGAGTGTGGCGCTGGGCGCCGTGGTGTTCTGCTGGGCGAAGCGCCTGTTTTCGACGACTGGAGGGTTCGTCGCGCTGGTGCTGTATACGTTTAGCCCGACGGTGTTAGCCAGCGCCCGCCTGGTGACCACGGACTTGTGCGTGTCGCTGTTCTTCATGCTTGCGATAGGTGGAGTGTGGTGGTTCCTGCACCGGGTCAGCCTCGCTTCCGTACTGTGCAGTACCGCAGCCCTGGCGGGGCTGTTCATCTCGAAGATGTCCGCAGTGCTGATCATCCCGATGGGCCTGGGGCTGCTGGTAGTACGCCTGCTTTCGAGTCGACCATTGGAGGTCAGGCTCGGGCGCGAGCGCGTGCGCCAGGTGCGTCGTCGATGGCAGATGGGGCTGATCTACCTGGTGGGGATGCTCGGGTACGTCTTGGTTGTCTGGGCGTTCATCTGGGCGACGTTCGGGTTTCGTTACGAGGCGATGGTCGATCCGGTTGCGGGGCGCGATCGGTTCGGCACGCCAGCCACGCCGCCGGCTGAGCAGACCGTCTGGGAGTTTCAGTCTCGGAGCATTCCCACGTGCGGGGCGGCGATCGACTGGGCTAGGGAACGTCGGTTGCTTCCGGAAGCGTACTTGTACGGGTTCTTGTACACGATGCAGGCAGCCCGGGGACGGGAAGCGTTCCTGGACGGCGAGCGCCGTCTGCTGGGTTGGTGGTACTTCTTTCCGATGTGCTTCCTCTACAAGATCCCCCTGCCGATCATGGGGATCATGTTGGCTGCAGTCGCGGCGGTGTTGGCGAAGAAGCCCAAGCCATCGGGTGCTGACCCTCCCAACAAAGTCGGCGTGGATGAACGGACTGTGTGGCGGGGATTGTATCGCACAGCCCCGTTGTGGGTGTTGATGGGGGTCTACTGGGGCTTTGCGATAACCAGCAATCTGAACATAGGCCACAGGCACGTGCTGCCGACTCTCGCGCCTATGTTCGTGCTGTGCGGCGCGGCGGGGGCTTGGCTGAGCGCCTCACGCCGGTGGATGCGGGCCACGGTGGGTGGGCTGCTCGCTCTGCTGATGATGGCTTCGCTGTCGATCTGGCCGCACTACCTCGCCTACTTCAATACGATCGCCGGCGGCCCGTCGCAAGGATACCGACACCTGGTGGATAGCTCGCTGGACTGGGGACAGGATCTGCCCGGTTTGAAACGCTGGCTGGGAGAGCATCGGCAAGGGGAACGCGTGCATCTGGCGTACTTCGGAACCGGAAACGCCCGGCACTACGGGATCAAAGCCCGCTCGCTCCCGCCGCACCTGCGCAAACCACGGACGGGGGACTACACGTGGCGAGGTGGCATCTACTGCATCAGTGCCACCCGCCTGCAGCAGATCTACCTCCTGAAGCAGAGCCGCTGGACCGAAAAAAACGAGCAGGACTATCGCCGTCTGCTTGCGGAGATGGACGCCTTTGCCGAAACGCCCGATGACCAGGCGGCGCGGGAATCCTTCATCCAGAGTCGTCCGAAAGGCTTCAGCAAGCGATTCAAGAAGTTTCAGAAGCTGCGCTTCGGCCGCCTGTGCGCGTGCTTGCGCCAGCGCGAGCCAGATGACCACGTGGGTTATTCCATTCTGATATATCGCCTGACCGACGAGCAAGTGCGCGCAGCCTTGCACGACGCCATCCCCGAGCGATGACGGTGGACCGGTGATCGCGCTCCGAGTCCGGTAGTGCTCACTTCTTCAAAGCGGGACGCGGCGCGTTGCTCTGTCGGGCTGACTTGGTCGGTTGCTCGGCATCGCGGGTGTAGGTGATCTCGAGCATCTTGAACTCCTTCCCGTCCGAGCCGGGTTCGTAGAGTTCGAGGACATGAGTGTCCTTATCGACGAACCGGGTGACCCCACGGCTGTCGCGGACTTCGCCGGTCCACGGATCGCCGTGCTTTCCGGTGAAGGCGATGGTGTCGCAGGTGTCGCGGCAGACGCCCGCACTGGTGGTGACCGCCGTGCTGAGGCTGTCCACCCAGACCGAGGTGTACTTCTGCTGAAAGGCGTCGTACCCGTAGATAGCCATCCCCTGGAAGGGGAGGGCGAGGTCGCCCCCGTCAAACTCCTCGACGACGAACCGGCGGCCTAGCGCCCATTCGCGCACGCACGATCCGGAGGACTCCACCATCGGCGAACCCGCGGTCATCCAATACTTCACCGCCAGCTTCCAGCGGCCGACCATTCGACCGAGCAGTTGGTGGTGCTCACCCGGCATGCCGTACTGCGCCCAGGTCTCGATCAACGTGTCGTTGTCCGGTGCGGCTTTGGCGTTGTCTTTGGCGGCGGGAGCGCCGGCGGTTTCGTCGGCTTGGGCTGGGACGCCGACGGAGAGAAGCCCGATCATCATGACCATGAGGGTGGTGAGTCGTGGCTGCGTTTTCATTGGTTCGTGCCGTTTCCAAAAGGATCGATGCGGTTTCGTAGGGTTCGCTCCCTCACGGGCGGGCAGCATACCCTCAAGGCGATTGCATACAAAGCCGGATAGACGGCGAGCAGTGTGGGCGGTTGTGGGCGCCCGGGAGACCATCGGAACGCCGAGAAACGGGCGGCAGAGTTCCTACGCCGCTTGATCCCGCGTTCTTCGCGCAGGCTTCGTCCACCGCCGGATGTTCAACGCCATGAACTTGAACTTCACCGTCAGCGTCACGGCTGGACTCCCCCGCACACGAAGACGACCGCCGCCATAGGGCCGCTTGTGTTCCGAGTTCGTCGCCTCAATCCCACTACGCAGTCGATAGCCGTCCTTGAACTCTTGCAGCTTCTCTCGGAAGTTTTTT
>JAAEQG010000086.1 GCA_024231775.1 bacterium | reverse complement strand
CTTTGGTGTACACGGGTACCCCCGTCGCCCACGAACGCATCGATGTCATCGGCGAGCGGTTCGTCCATCATCAACAGTTCGGGGAGCCCCTGCTGCGTGGGTTGGCTACCACAGGCCGACCCGAAGCGTTGGCCATGGCTCTGCGCCATCTTCACAAGTCGAGCATGCTGAACCGGAGACCGGAAGATAGTTTTCCACGGGGACGACTGCTCAGGTCGAGTGGACCGGTCTACCAGGGCCTGTTCGCTACGATCCAAAGGCAGGGTCCCAAGTCGGTCCGAGCGACCCTCGGTGTCTTGCTTCAATCGACGGACCCGCATGACCTGGAGCTAGCCTGCATTGTGGCAGCTCAACTGATGCCCTCGCCCGCAACCGGCGACTTGCTCCTGAAGGCGTGCGGTGAAAGCGAGGACGCCTACGTCGAGCATCGCTGCGTGCAGGCGCTGATGGAACCCGCGATGCAGCCGTCCCGCTACGCGAGCTATTTCAAGAAGGTCTTAGGGAGCGAGCACGCCTCCTCCCGCATCGCGGCCATCGACGCCCTGGTGCTCTGTCCCGAAGTCAATCGCTATCAGGCGTACGCCGACATCGTCGAGAAGGGCGATGCCCCGGCGGTGCTGACGGCCGCGCTCGAGCAGTTGCTTTCGGCCCCGGTCAAGCACGTGCCGAGAGAACGAATCGGCGCGTACTTCGCGACCGCCATCGCCGACAAGGACGCAACGGTTCGCAACGCCGCCGCCAAACTGTTCCAGCAGATTGCAACCCGGCGCGATTACCCCGCCGTAGCCAAAGCCTGGGAGCCACTCCTGAACAGCAAGGATATTCGGGTCCGAGAATCGGCAAGGAAAGCGATCGCGACAATTGCGTCGGAGGACGCCCTGACGGAGCTTGCCCGCAACGATGGCTACCTCACCGAGTGGCAAGTCCTCGGCACGTTCCGTGGCGAGAGCCTGGCTCGGAGGACCACCGCCTATCCCCCAGAAACGGAACTCGATTTCAGCAAGACCTACCAGGCGGAAGG
>JAAEQG010000085.1 GCA_024231775.1 bacterium | reverse complement strand
GTTGCACACCGCCCTGCGCAGCCTGGACCTGGCTGACCCATACGCTACGAACCCGGCGGCGCCGGACGGATCCGGTAGCTCACACGCCTGGGGTGTCGCCGCGGTGAACGCCTCGGCGGACTCGGTGGGTCCGTTGCCCGGCGGCGAGATGGAACGGTATCTCAAGGGTGGTTTGATCAAGTGCGCCACCTGCCACGACCAACACAACAGTGACGTGGGTTATCCGCTTCTGCGGGTGAGCAACGCCGGTGACGCGATGTGCAAGGAGTGCCACGCGGCGCGGGCTGAGGGCTTGGGCGAGTTGGGTACGCACCCGGTGGGTTTTGCGTATCCCGGAGCGACGGGCGAGTTCCCGGACGCCTCGAGCAGCGGCCTGCCGCCGCTGAAAGACGCCAAGGTGGAGTGCGCCACCTGCCACGCTCCGCACTTCGCCGATTCGGGCGGCGCCAACGCCGGGGCAGGCGATGGGATGCTGCTCCGCGGAGCCAACGACGGGACGTTCTGCCAGACCTGCCACACGGAACATCCGAACCATGAGGTTCGCGGCGGCTGGCAGCCGACATGTACGGACTGTCACGACGTTCACGATCCGAGCAGCGCGAATCTGGCGCTGGTGGCCCGGATGATCAACACCACGGGGATAGTGTTCCAGGATAACGATCTGGGCAGCAACGCGGTGAGCGATTTCATCCACAGCAACCATGCATCGGTGAGCTACGACGGGGTCTGCGAGGTCTGCCACACCGGCACGAGCTATCACCGCAACAGCCCGGCGGGCAATCACGATCACTACGCCGACAGCCTCTGCACTGATTGCCACCCGCACTCGGAAGGGTTCAAGCCCGGCGCCGGGGCGTGCACCTCATGCCACGGCCAGCCTCCGGACGGGGACGTATCCCCCAACCTGGCGGGCGCCCACGCCACCCACATGATGAGCACGAACGGCCCGCAGATCGGAGACTGTTTCGAGTGTCACGCTCCGCTGGCGGCGGGCGTGCACAACAACACGGTAGCCAGCTTCGCCTCAGGAGTGGACGCGAACAGCAACGGCGACATCGAACTGAGCGAGACCGACGTCTGCGACGCCTGCCACAGCCCCGACGGCCCCTTTGACGGCGTTGCCGAGGGGAAGGCGAACTGGACCGTGGGCGCGGCGGTGAGTTGCGAAGGGTGCCACGACACCGGAACTTCCACGATTCAAGGGGTAACCGCTCCGCCGGTCGCGGGTAATAACACGACTTGGGGATACTTCGCGACGGGCCACGGCCGCAACGGCGCTCTCGGCTGCGCGGCGTGTCACGATACGACGACCACCCACTTCGACGGGGTGGCGCGGACCTATGCCTTTGACTCGGCGTACTATGGTCCCGCTCAATCCGGGGTCGCTTACGCCGCGGGCTATCGATTGCGGGAGGTCGGTGGCGAAGTGCCGCTGATGATCCCGGCGAACTACAGCATTACGTTCAATTACATCGCGCAGGCGATGGC